>NZ_JAWOUB010000018.1:0-89485 GCF_033339195.1 Vibrio sp. 811 | reverse complement strand
ATTACAACTCGCAACGGCGATGTAAAGAAACTAACCATTAACGAATAATATCGTGATATAATTCACATTCGGCTCCTGGCTGGTGACAGCTAGGAGCCGTTTTGTTGTTTGAATTTATTAACCCTGACGTGGTTATAGGTAAAAAGCTGGTTTGATTTGGCATCGAGCAAGTCGTTACCTATAACTACAGAAGAAAGATTATTGTAGAGGTTGTTATGGTACCTGTTGTAGCTCTAGTAGGGCGTCCGAACGTAGGTAAATCTACACTATTTAACCGATTGACTCGCACTCGTGACGCGTTGGTTGCGGACTTTCCAGGCCTAACGCGAGACCGTAAATATGGCCAGGCGAGACTTGGTGAAGAGCACGAATTCATTGTGATTGATACTGGTGGTATCGATGGCACAGAAGAAGGCGTGGAAACAAAGATGGCAGAACAGTCATTAGCCGCGATTGATGAGGCTGATGTTGTATTGTTCCTTGTTGACGGTCGTGCTGGTCTGACACCTTCAGATGAAGCAATTGCTGCGCATCTGCGTAAAATTGAAAAGCCAGCGATGCTGGTAGTAAACAAAATCGATGGTATTGATGCCGATGCGGCGTGTGCTGACTTTTGGCAGCTCGGCGTGGATGATATGTACCAGATTGCGGCCGCTCATGGCCGTGGTGTGACCGCTTTGCTTGAGCGTGCTTTATCTCCATTCTTTGATGATCTACTAACAAGTGAATCTGAAGAAGGTGAGATTGAAGACCTGACTGGATTCGAAGACGAAGAGCCTCTTGTTGAAGATTACACTGAAGAAGACGCAGAAGCAGAGTTCAAACGCCTTCAAGAGCAGCCGATTAAGTTGGCGATCATCGGTCGTCCTAACGTAGGCAAATCGACACTGACTAACCGTATTCTGGGTGAAGAACGTGTAGTTGTATACGATATGCCAGGTACAACGCGCGATTCTATCTACATCCCGATGGAGCGTGATGGACGCGAATACGTACTAATTGATACCGCAGGTGTTCGTCGTCGTGGTCGTATCAATGAAACGGTTGAAAAGTTCTCTGTTGTTAAGACTCTGAAAGCGGTAGAAGATGCAAACGTCGTTCTACTGGTGATTGATGCTCGTGAAAATATTTCAGACCAAGACCTAAGCTTGCTTGGTTTTGCACTGAATGCTGGCCGCTCAATTGTCATCGCCGTTAACAAGTGGGATGGTCTAGACAGTGACGTGAAAGAAAGCGTGAAGAAAGAACTGGACCGCCGTCTAGGATTCGTCGATTTCGCGCGTATCCACTTTATCTCTGCGCTGCACGGTACTGGCGTTGGTCACTTATTTGAATCTATTCAAGAAGCATATAACTCGGCGACAACGCGTGTGGGTACGTCAGTACTGACGCGTATCATGAAGATGGCAGTGGATGATCACCAGCCGCCAATGGTTCGTGGTCGTCGTATCAAACTCAAATACGCACACGCAGGTGGTTACAACCCACCGATCGTTGTTATCCACGGTAACATGGTTCGTGAATTGCCAGATTCGTATAAACGTTATTTGATGAACTACTTCCGTAAGTCTCTGGAAATTATGGGAACACCGATTCGCATTAACTTCCACAACAGTGATAACCCATACGAGAACCGTACGAATAAGCTTACGCTATCACAAGAGCGTAAACGCAAACGTATGATGTCGATGGTGAAAAACCGCAATAAATAATGAAATTCGAATACCCAAGTTTCTACTTGGGTATTTTTTTATCAAAAGTAATCGTAAAAATGACTATCACAGCAACAAAGACTCGTTTTTGTCATCAAACATGGCAATTAGAAGCACAAATACAGCTCGTTCAATCTACGGAAGAAGTGACTTACGTTATTACAGATGTCACGCCGTTCCATCCCGTTAGTCACATATGGCCGGATCACCCTGCAGACAAAGGAACGTTGAAGGTGAATGGGGCTGAGCATGACGTAGTAGATTGCCAAGTTGGAGCAGTGGAGCAGGAGAGTGGTGCTTTGTATGTGGGTAGTGACATCCCTGTAAAGCGTGATGCTGAAGGTTGGGTGTTTGTCGTCGTGCATGTTTTATCACGTACGGAATCATTTGCAATTAATGACTTGGTAACATTAGCGGTAGATAAAGACTATCAAAATGCTTTGAGTCGAGGCCACACAGCAGGACACTTAGCGTATTTGGCGTTGAATAAAGTACTAGCGGAAGACTATTGGCGAAAAGACGCAGACCGCAAAGACCCACATGGTTATTATGACTTTAATAGCTATGCGCAAGTTACGAGTTATGTCACTCCAGACAAGTGCCTCGATACGTACCGTTTAGGTAAAACACTCCGTAAAAGAGGATTAAACAGTGCAGATATGCTGAATGACCTCCAGGCGATTGCAGAAAAAGTGAATGGCCAACTGGTTGAATGGCTTCAAAGAGATGCGATGATCACCATGGAATGCCACGGCGATAGATTAACGGATTCTCGCTATTGGAAGTGCGATTTAGGGGAAGGTCAATTAGCGGTAATCCCTTGTGGTGGAACGCATGCGAGCCATTTAAATGAGTTTGCTTTTATCCAAGTTAAACTCGTTAAGCTCGACGCTCAAACTATCGAAATGCACACCAATGTAAACACTGCTTTTTGAATAAGATCTTTTTGTTAAATTCTGATTTTTTGTTTAATTAAATCTCTCTAAGGTTTTTTATTCTGTTTTAAATTGGAATGCAGAATATGTAACTTATGCTTTCGGTGTGTGGTTATATAAATATTCTTTTAAGGGGTGATCGCTGATCAAGGAGTAAATATCAGACGATCAGTATAAGATCCTACGTATCAAGTATGGTTATCGCCTCGTGAAACTTGTTGGGGCGGTGATGAAGATCAACATACTTGTTCGTTATTTTGAGTAGCATGCGTTACTCGAAATTGCTTAGTTTAGAGAGAGGAACGGGATATGCAGCAGAACATTTGCCCGACTTGCAATGTCGAACTGGAATGGACAGGACAATACCATTGTGCACAGTGTGAATCGGATTTTAAAAAAGTAGGTTTTTGCCCTGATTGTGAGGCGGAGCTGGAGAAGCTGCAAGCATGCGGTGCTGCGAGTTACTTTTGTAATGTGTGTAATGAACTCAAATCAAAATCACGTGTCCGATTTGAGTTCCAGAAAGTCAGTTAACCAGAGTTTGTATTCAGTTAACGGTAGAACGAACGTCGCCTTCGGCTAACCGGGTAATCAATACATCTCCCGACTTTACATCTGAAGATTGCGTAATTACTTTACCTTGCTCAGTTTGAGTAATTGAGTAACCTCGTTTCAATGTCGCTAGTGGGCTGACGGTGTCTAACTTCTCTGCAGCAATCGCGAGTTGATGGCGCATAGTCAGTAATTTGCGATCCATTGCATCCATGAGCTTTTGCTCAACACGTTCTAGCTTCGACTTCTGCTCGCCAAGGCGTGTTACAGGAGAACTTAATTGCAGCCGATAATGTTGACGCTCGATTCGCTGTTGACGCAAGGCAATAAAACGACTCATCGCTCGCTGTAAGCGCATGTCCAACTCATCTAACTGTTGCGTCTGACGTTGCAAGCGATAGCTTGGGTGCTGTCTCTCTAGACGGTGCACTAATTGAGCAGATTGCTGCTTTTGTTGTGCTAGGTAGTAACGCATCGCGCTCGCTAACTTATGCTGGCGGGTAACTAAAGCTTGATCTTTGTGGCTGTTATCACGGCTTACTAGCTCAGCGGCTGCTGATGGAGTAGGCGCGCGTACGTCGGCGACAAAATCAGCTATTGTCACGTCAACTTCATGTCCAACGGCGCTAATAATAGGAATTTGGCTTGCTGCAATCGTGCGAGCTAATATCTCGTTGTTAAAGCACCATAAGTCTTCTAATGAACCACCACCTCGGCCCACAATTAGCACATCACATTCATCACGGCTGTTAGCGCGACCAATGGCTTGTGCAATTTGAATGGCTGCGTCCTCACCTTGTACCACTGTAGGATAAATCACAACAGGTAGGGAAGGATCACGACGTTTCAATACGTCTAAGATATCGTAAAGCGCGGCACCAGTTTTCGATGTGATGACGCCAACACGTTTAGGGTGCTCAGGCAAAGATTGCTTATTGGTTTGCGCGAACAACCCTTCTGCTGCAAGCTTCATTTTCAGCTCTTCAAACTCTTGCTGAAGACGGCCGTCACCTTCCGGTTGCATGCTTTCGATGATCAATTGGTAGTCACCGCGAGGCTCATAAAGAGACAGACGAGCTTTTACTAGGACTTGATTACCGTTAGCGGGTTTGAAAGTAACGCGGCGATTGTTACCACGAAACATGGCACATTTAACTTGAGCGCGAGAGTCTTTAAGAGTGAGGTACCAGTGACCAGAGACAGGAGCTGAAAAGTTGGATATCTCTCCGACGAGCCAAACGATCCCCATTTCGTTTTCAAGGAGTAAACGAACTTCTGCGTTGAGGCGAGAAACAGTAAAGATGTTTTGATTGGTCTTGGAGAGCACAGCTAATCTCTTAGACGTGAGTATGGAAATTAGCGGCAATATAATACATAGCAAGGGGGTAATTGCAAGAAAAAAATTAAAAAATTTGTGGTCAAGCGATTGCGTTAACCGTATAATCCCTCCGCAATATCTAATCCAAATGTAGCCAACAACCTAAAACTGGTTACCCTCATTATGCGAAACGATGAGATTGGATTGTCTTTTTACTCCTCTAATTGTGAGATATTGCAAATGCTAAGAATTGCCAAAGAAGCGCTGACATTCGATGACGTACTACTCGTGCCAGCTCACTCCACCGTTCTCCCAAACACAGCTGATCTTCGCACTCAGTTGACTAAGAACATCACCCTAAACATCCCAATGATTTCAGCGTCTATGGACACTGTTACTGAAGCTCGTCTAGCGATTGCGCTAGCGCAAGAGGGTGGCATTGGCTTTATCCACAAGAACATGTCTATTGAGCAGCAGGCAGCCGAAGTTCGTAAAGTTAAGAAGTTCGAAGCTGGTATGGTAACTGACGCGGTTACTGTAAACCCTGACGCGACCATCGCTGATGTTGTTGCACTCACTGAAAAGCATGGTTTTGCAGGTTTCCCTGTTGTCACTGAGAGCAATGAGCTTGTTGGTATTATCACTGGTCGTGACGTTCGTTTTGTGACGGACCTTTCTAAGAAAGTATCTTCAGTAATGACGCCAAAAGAGAAGTTGGCAGCAGTTAAAGAAGGTGCAACACGAGAAGAAGTGCAAGAGAAAATGCACGAAGCTCGTGTAGAGAAAGTATTGGTTGTGAATGATGAGTTCCAACTAACCGGTATGATTACTGCGAAAGACTTCCACAAAGCAGAACGTAAACCAAACGCATGTAAAGATGAGCGTGGTCGCCTACGTGTTGGCGCAGCCGTTGGTGCTGGCGCTGGTAACGAAGAGCGTGTTGCTGCTCTAGTTGAAGCAGGCGTTGACATTCTACTTATCGACTCTTCACACGGACATTCTGAAGGTGTACTAAACCGCATCCGCGAAACTCGCGCTGCTTACCCAGATCTAGACATCATCGGTGGTAACGTAGCAACAGGTGCTGGTGCTAAAGCACTAATCGAAGCTGGCGTAAGCGCAGTGAAAGTTGGTATCGGCCCTGGTTCTATCTGTACAACTCGTATTGTAACGGGTGTGGGAGTTCCACAAATCACTGCAATCGCAGATGCGGCAGAAGTGGCTAATGATTATGGTATTCCGGTTATTGCTGATGGTGGTATCCGTTTCTCAGGTGATATCTGTAAAGCAATCGTAGCTGGCGCATCATGTGTGATGGTTGGTTCTATGTTTGCTGGTACTGAAGAAGCGCCGGGTGAAGTGATTCTATACAATGGCCGTTCTTACAAGTCTTACCGCGGCATGGGTTCTCTTGGTGCTATGTCTCAAGGTTCTTCTGACCGTTACTTCCAGTCTGACAACGCAGCGGACAAGCTAGTACCAGAAGGCATTGAAGGTCGTATCGCATATAAAGGCCGTCTAAAAGAGATCGTACACCAACAAATGGGTGGTCTACGTTCAAGTATGGGTCTAACTGGTTCTGCAACTATCGAAGATATGCGTACGAAAGCTGAATTTGTACGTATCTCTGGTGCTGGTATGCAAGAGTCTCATGTACACGATGTTCAAATTACTAAGGAAGCACCGAACTACCGTCTAGGGAACTAATTACCTAACGGAAACGTTTGCTTTTTCCTTGAAGCATTAAGAAGAGGCGAGTACACTCGCCTCGGTTTTAATCACTTAGCCTTAAAAAGACTGCTCAAAATGACTAAAAATATCCATGACCAACGTATTCTGATCTTGGACTTCGGTTCTCAGTACACTCAATTAGTAGCACGTCGCGTACGTGAAATCGGCGTTTACTGTGAACTATGGAGCTGGGATGTAGAAGAAGCGGATATTCGCGAATTCAACCCAGATGGCATTATCCTATCTGGCGGTCCAGAAAGCGTAACGGAAGAGAACTCTCCACGCGCGCCTCAATATGTGTTTGATTCTGGTGTTCCTTTGCTTGGCGTATGTTACGGCATGCAAACCATGGCGGAACAGCTAGGAGGCAAAGTAGCGGGCTCTAACGAACGTGAGTTTGGCTACGCTCAGGTTAAAGTTTCTGGTGAATGTGCTCTATTTAAAGACCTTGAAGCAACTCAAGACGTTTGGATGAGCCATGGCGACAAAGTAGTAGAGATCCCAGCCGATTTCGTAAAAGTTGGTGAGACAGACACTTGTCCTTACGCTGCGATGGCGAACGAAGAGAAGAAATACTACGGCGTTCAGTTCCACCCAGAAGTGACACACACAAAAGGTGGCCTACAAATGCTTGAGAACTTTGTTCTTGGCGTATGTGGCTGTGAGCGTCTATGGACATCGGAATCTATCATCGAAGACGCGGTTGCTCGCATTAAAGAGCAAGTGGGTGACGACGAAGTTATCCTAGGCTTATCTGGTGGTGTGGATTCATCCGTTGTTGCGATGCTGGTGCACCGCGCAATTGGCGACAAGCTAACGTGTGTATTTGTCGATAACGGTCTACTTCGTTTAAACGAAGGTCAACAAGTTATGGATATGTTTGGCGATAAGTTCGGCCTAAACATCATCAAAGTTGATGCAGAAGATCGTTTCCTTGAAGCACTGAAAGGCAAGTCTGACCCAGAAGAGAAGCGTAAGACAATCGGCCACGTATTCGTAGATGTATTCGATGAAGAGTCGAAAAAGCTAAAAAATGCAAAATGGCTAGCGCAAGGTACCATCTACCCAGACGTAATCGAGTCTGCGGCATCTAAGACTGGTAAAGCGCACGTGATCAAATCACACCACAATGTGGGCGGTCTACCAGATGAAATGGAAATGGGTCTTGTTGAGCCACTACGTGAGCTGTTCAAAGATGAAGTACGTAAGATTGGTCTAGAGCTAGGCCTGCCTTATAACATGCTTTACCGCCACCCATTCCCAGGTCCAGGTCTAGGTGTTCGTGTTCTTGGTGAAATCAAGAAAGAATACTGTGACTTGCTACGTCGTGCTGATGCTATCTTCATTGAAGAGCTTCACGCAGCTGATCTATACAACAAAGTATCTCAAGCGTTCACGGTATTCCTACCAGTACGTTCTGTTGGTGTAATGGGCGATGGCCGTAAGTACGATTGGGTTGTGTCTCTGCGTGCGGTAGAAACTATCGACTTCATGACTGCTCATTGGGCGCACCTACCATACGACTTCCTTGGTAAGGTATCTAACCGTATTATCAACGAAGTTGATGGCATTTCTCGTGTTGTTTACGACATTTCTGGTAAGCCACCAGCGACTATCGAGTGGGAATAATGCTCCTTTAAGAAAGGTCTGGCATTAACAGGCACCAAATCATACTTAAGTCCGCGTAATTGCGGACTTTTTTTGCTTTTGGCTTAGTCATTTTTGGCAATGTCTGGCAACGCCAAGCACGGTTTGACCGTGGTATTTTGATGGGTATGATTCATCGGTAATGCCATGGATTACGCCCGATACCATGCTGAGTGTTTTTGATGGGACATGGTATTAAATTTACATATCTATCTGTTTTATAAATATTAATCTCTATTTTTTTAGAGGTTTTTCAGCATGGTATCAAACAAGAATAAAAGGTCGAAACATGCTGACTGATACCAAGCTACGCAATCTCAAACCCAAAGATAAACTTTACAAAGTCAATGACCGTGATGGCCTCTATGTTGCTGTCACTACCGCAGGCTCTATCTCTTTTCGCTACAACTACTCGATCAATGGCAGACAAGAAACTATTACCTTTGGTCGTTACGGAGTAGGAGGCATCACGTTAGCTGAAGCGCGTGAGCGTCTCAATGAAGCGAAGCGAATGGTTACTGATGGAAAGTCACCGGCCAAAGAGAAAGCACGTGCTAAGGCGAGAACGAAAGATGCTGAAACCTTTGGTGCCTGGGCTCAGAAATGGCTGCGTGGCTATCAGATGGCCGAATCTACCCGGGATATGCGTCGCTCAGTCTATGCACGAGAGTTAGAGGGCAAATTTGGCAATCAGAAGCTGACCGAAATCACCCATGAAGATCTGCGAGCACTGACTGATGCGATAGTAGAGCGTGGCGCGCCCGCAACGGCTGTACACACGCGTGATATTGTACTCCAGGTGTATCGGTGGGCAATTGAGAGAGGGCAGAAAGTTGAGAACCCGGCAGATTTGGTGAGGCCTGCAAGTATCGCTCGGTTTGAGCCAAGAGACCGAACATTAACACCTGCTGAGATCGGTTTGATGTACCGCTATATGGAAAAGGTAGGAACCACGCCTTCGATTCGTGCTGCGGTAAAGTTGCTTTTGCTGACTATGGTACGTAAAAGCGAGTTAACCAATGCAACTTGGAGTGAAATTAACTTTAGCGAAGCGTTGTGGACAATCCCTAAAGAAAGGATGAAACGACGTAACCCGCATCTGGTGTTTTTGTCACGCCAGGTGATGGATATTTTGATCGCCTTGAAGACATTTGCCGGTGGATCTGATTACATTCTTCCTTCCCGTTATGACTCAGATGCCCCAATGAGTAGTGCAACGATGAATCGAGTATTGGCATTGACGTATAAAGCTGCTCAGAAAGATGGTCAGTCCTTAAGTAAGTTTGGACCGCATGACCTACGTAGAACAGCGAGTACACTGCTGCATGAAGCTGGATACAACACGGATTGGATAGAAAAATGCCTGGCGCACGAACAGAAAGGGGTGAGGGCAGTTTACAACAAAGCTGAATATCGAGAGCAACGTGCATCAATGCTACAGGACTGGGCAGATATGATTGATGAGTGGACAATGAAAACATATTTATCTCATTGATTTGTATGTCACTTACTCTTTGCTAAGATGAGTTACTTTGCCGTATAAATTCAAGGTGAAAACTGTTATATTGAGTACTAAGTTTTTATAACTTAACCATTGTTTAAACGCATATGTTCTTAAAACAGACTTCGGCTAGAAAAATAAATGAATAGAACAGCATATTATAACTATATTGATGAAAAAATTCATACCTTAGCTTACAGAATCGAAACCAACGGTAAGCTAAATATGTTGCATTTGCATATGCACTCAGAAAGCTTCTACTTACATCTTTTGAATTTATTATACGGTTATGAACTTGAAAACCTCAATAAGGTTTTACAGAATGTTGAAGCTATTGACTTAATTGATCATAAAAACAAAATAATTATCCAAGTGTCTTCTACTTGCACAAAAAACAAAGTCGAGTCTGCTTTAGAAAAAGAAATAATAAAAAATTACTTAAGTTATAAATTTAAGTTTATTTCAATATCAAAAGATGCGTCAAATTTAAGGAAGAGTAAATTTAAAAATCCACATGGAATTTCTTTTTCACCATCACGAGATATTATTGATATAACATCAATATTGAATGAGATTTTACAAAAAGATATAGCTGGACAAATGTCTGTTTATAGTTTCATTAAAGGTGAGTTAGGCAATGGTGTTGATGTTGCGAAGTTAGACTCTAATCTTGCTATTATTATAAATATTCTAGCAAAAGAAAATTGGCATGGTAATGTGGGTGAGTCTACTGTCAAACAGTTTGAAATAGAAAGAAAAATATCTCATAATGAATTAGATAGCGCTAAAGATTTGATAGAAGAATATAGCCTGTTCCATGGGAGAGTTGATTCTAAATATTCTGTTTTTGATAGTCAAGGTAGTAACAAAAGTAGTTCTGTTTTGGCGACAATTAAGAGAGAGTATATTAAGTCTAAGAAAGGAGCTTCTGATTCAGATGAAATATTCTTTAATGTCATTGAAGTGCTAAAGAATAAAGTTATTGAAAGTGCTAATTACAGTGAGATTCCTATAGATGAACTTGAGTTATGTATAGATATACTAGTTGTAGATGCATTTGTTAGATGTAAAATAATGGATAACCCGGAAGGATATAGTTATGCTGCTTCCTGATAATATTCATCCAGATAATAGTGTTTATTACAACGGAGCTATTGTTCTTAAAATTCTTCAAGAATATAAGAAAGTAGAGTTATTAGAGCTTTATGAAAAAGTAAGAGAAGTAAAAACTATATCATTTCCATTGTTTATATTATGTCTAGATTGGTTATATTTGATTGATGTGGCGGTTTTAAACTCGGGTGACGTTGAATTATGTTTATAAAAAAAATTATTATAGCCACTCCATCTCATATTATTCGTGAGATACCTTTCCATAAGGGGTTAAATCTTGTTGTTGATGAGAGTGATGGTCAGGTAACTGGTAATAGTGTCGGAAAAACTACCGTATTGAAGTTGATTGATTTTTGTCTTGGAGCCAAGCCAAAAATCATATATGAAGACCCTGAGAATAAAAAAGAGATCTATTCACTAGTCAAAGGCTACCTAGTGGATAATAATGTATCAATATTTCTCTATTTATCAGAAAATTTAGACGATGAGAACTCAAGAACAGTTGTTATAGAAAGGAATTTTCTCGCTAGAAGTAAAATTATAAGAAAAATAGATGGGATTAAATATACCGAGAGCGAATTTGAAGATAAACTCACGGAAATATTTTTTCCTAGCCAAGTTGGGAAAAAACCAACATTTCGTCAAATTATATCACATAATATTCGCTATAGTGATCTCAGTGTATCTAATACATTAAAAACACTCGATAATTATACTAGTGATGCAGAATATGAAACTTTATATCTGTATTTATTAGGGTGTGATTTTTCTCAGGGAAGCTCTAAACAGAAGATTCTTCAAGATATACATCAAGAAAATGTGTTTAAAAATCGATTGGAAAAAGTACAAACAAAATCAGCGTACGAAGCTGCGCTTGCTATTGTTGAGACTGAAATTGATGAGTTAGATAGAAAAAAATCTTCATTAAACATTAACGAGAACTTTGAAAGAGATCTTAATAAACTAAACAAAGTTAGATATGAAATTAACCGCGTAAGTAATGATTTGGGTAACCTTAATTTAAGGAAAGATTTAATAGAAGAAACAAAATCAGAGTTATCTTCTACTGCTTCTTATATTGATTTATCTCAATTGGAATCAATCTATAATCAAGCTTCTAATAATTTAGGTAAATTAAATAAGACTTTCGGTGAGTTAGTAAGTTACCATAATAAAATGGTGAATGAACGAATTTCTTATATTACAAAAGAACTTCCAATAATAGAAAGTAAAATAAAGTCAAAAAATCATGAATTAAATAATTTTTTGAAAGTGGAAAAAGATTTAGCAGAACTGGTGTCGAAAAGTTCCTCCTTTGAGGATCTTGAAGTGCTAATATCGAAACTTAATGATAAGTATCGTGATAAAGGCGAGTTTGAAAGTATTATAAGTCAATTGATAGAGGTTGAAGAAAATATACAAAATTATGAGTCACAATTAAGTGATATAGATAATGAATTGTTTTCTGATGAATTTGAGGCAGTGGTTAAACAGCAGGTTAACAGATTTAATAAGCATTTTTCAGCCACGTCCCAGAATCTCTATGGTGAAAAGTACGCTTTAAAATATGATAAAATAATAAATAAAAAAGGTCAGAGATTATACAAGTTCTCTGCGTTTAATACTAATTTTAGCTCAGGAAAAAAACAGGGTGAAATTTCTTGTTTTGACATTGCTTATACTCTTTTTGCAGATGAAGAAAATATACCGTGTATGCATTTTTTATTAAATGATAAAAAAGAGCTAATGCATGATAATCAACTAGTAAAAATAGCTGATTTAGTTGATAAAAATAACGTTCAATTTGTTGCGTCAATTTTGAAAGATAAATTGCCAGATTCTCTAAATAATGAAGATTATTTTGTGGTTAAACTATCTGAGAGTGATAAATTATTTAGAATTGAGTATTTAGAAGATTAAGTTTTTAACGATTGATATAGTTACTAAGGATAAGGTTAGTCGATGATCTTATCCTAACCTTACCTTCTAAGATTCTGACAGGGTTTGGATATTCATAGTTTAAACTCATCACGTATGGTTCCCAAGGCTTTAGAAACTGCCTGGTTTGACAAAAGCTTACCCGTGATTTCACCCAGCAATATACCAATATCTTCATTAGATTTGTTCTGTTTGCGAAGAACCAGCATGCGTTTTTTATTGTCCGTTATCCGAGAATCTACCATCTTGCGCGCTAAATTGCGCAGTTCGGGTACATTAGTTGGGGCCAGTGAAGAGTTCAGCATGAAGTGATAAAAGTACTCATCAATTAATCTATCTCCGGACTTAGCGTTATGACGGTCTGGATGAGCGATTTGGCGTCGTAATCTCAAGACTTCTTTCTCAAATTGTTCTGCAGAGCGCTTGGCTTGCTTATATAGAGAGTTCCATCGGCCATGAAGCTTGGGACGATGGTTTAGACAGTAATTCGTACTCAGATCTGGTCGCTTTTTCTTTCCGTCTTTTTCATCATTGTCACGATCATTGTTTTCTCTCTCAATATATCCGTGTTTCGTCCATGTATGCATGAACTGTGAAAACTCTGTTGGGCTTCCACACAAGGCACACAGTCGTGTTTTTTTATCCGACTTTAAACTGATATCAGGCGCTAGTTTTGATCTATTAGGTTTCTTTCCTTCACAAATCATAAACAATGATTTGAGCATATCCTGAGTCGATATGAATAGTATGTCTTGCTCTGTGTGGGAGCTCTTATCAACAAAGTCGCGTAAATAAAAGTGAATTTGGTCGGCCGTATAACGAAAACCTCTCAACTTGATGAGAGCACTATAGTTACACTTTTCTCTTGAGATAGGGCAATAGGACAAATACTGGTTTGGAAGGCTACTCAAGTATTCCGATACCACGGGATCAATCACCTGTTTAATCAAGTTTATGATGCTGTGGCTTTTAGACTCTTCCGAGTATGAATGCCATTTCTCCCTAAAAATGCGAATGGCATTTGCCACAGAGTTGTCAGAATTCTCCCATACAGGAATATAAAACGGACCTAGTCGTTCTGACGCATCCATCTCAGTTTCAAATATTTTCATATCCAACTTTTTTGTCCAATGATTAGCCTAATCTACAGGCAGCTCCTGGCATTATCAACCCAAGAATGTTGAAAAGGAGAAGGTTATGAATCCATCAATGACAAACAAAACGCTGATAAATCGCAAAACCTTACTCAGCATGATCCCTTTGTCTGATCGAACCATCTATAACCTGGAACAGCGCGGTGAGTTTCCTCGTCGTATTGTTCTGACCAGCCGAAGTGTTGCTTGGGACCTGGCTGAAGTGGAGAACTGGATAGAAGAAAAGCGCAGGTCTGCGTTAAAAGCCGCAAGACCTGGTTTTATTTGGTAAGTCTGAGTTCACATGACGCTTAAAGATGTAACGGATGTTCAGGCTAGGGGAACTATTCGGCAAAAAAGTGCCTCGGGTGCCAGCGGTAAACTAGAGCTAAGCACGAAATATATAGACAACATCATAGCAATCCAGGAGTGCAGTGCTCAGGAGGCTAATGAACTCGGTTTTATTGCTCGGCTTCTGATTCAAGCAACCATACCGCACAGTAAGCCAGAATCGAATGAGTGGAGTCGGAAGAATGGTAATTTCACAATGCACATGATGGCCCCCTCATCTGTAGGTTTGCCTTACGGTTGCTATGCACGTTTGCTTCTGGTTTGGATGACCACTCAAGCAGTAAGAAACAAGTCCAGATTGGATAAGGGTTATATCGGTGAGACAGAGGCGCGTAGGCTTGAATTAGGGAATTCTCAGAGAAGCTTTATGGCCGAACTAGGGTTATCGGGAACTGGGGGGAAAGATGGTTCTATTCCGCGTTTGCGTGAGCAGATGAGCAAACTTTTTAAAACCACCATTAGCGTTATGTTTACGGAACATAATGAAGGTGATGAATATATTTCTGAGGATGAGATTGGTGCCAGAGTAGCGGATGTTTCACATATATGGTGGAGCACAAAGCATCCAGATCAAAATTCATTATGGGGCTCTTGGGTAGATCTGTCGCCAAAGTTTTTTCAACTGATAACAGATAAACCAGTTCCTCTAGATATGAGGGTATTACGGTTGATTAAGCGTTCTCCTATGGCTCTCGATATATATTGCTGGGCAACATACCGAGTCAGCTATTTAAAACGTTCAACAGTCATTCCCTGGGAAGGACTAATGGACCAAATAGGAGCCAATTACCCTAATACTCCTCAGGGACATCGAGATTTCAGAAAACGGTTTCTCGATGGGCTTAAAAAGGTTCAGTATGCATGGCCAGAGCTAGATGCTACTTCAACCGAAAAAGGATTGCTTTTGAAACCAAGTGCTCCACAAGTACCTCGACGGACAAAGCGATAGAGTGAACGGTATGAAACAGTATGTACGCACCATTCTAGATGTTATTAAGCCTGGGTATTTAGAAAGTTATCCACGCATGTTCTGTCCCGCTTTAAAGGGGGTATTTTGCGCATGTTCTGTCCCGGCTTACGCATGTTTTGTCCCGGAGTGCGCATGTTCTGTCCCGCAAAGTGCCAAAAAGTTTTTTAATAACAGGTGGTTGTAGAACTCCCTATAGTACTTTCCTGTAGGTATACCTATATAAAAATTAACCTGTAGTTAAGCAAACAAATATTGTGGATAAGATTTATAAAAATAAACTGCTTAAAACTGTCAATGAAATCATTTTTTGGGAAGTTATGTATTTTCAACTACATGAAAATAAAGTGTTTTTTATTCTTTTTTTCTTGGCGTCTAAACATTCATTGACACTTGAGGGGCAGTTAAACACGAAGGCTTTGAATTTAGCCTAGAGCGGAAAGTGTTAGGAAAGCTGTGTTTTTCTGTGTCGTGATATTGGAGTAAAGCCAACACGCATAAATCGCTGTAGACCGCTATTTTAGCGCTATTGAATCATTATAAGTGCGCTGTCATATCGCTATAAGTATCGGACTTATCGGGTAAACATGGTTTACACGGGAATAAACAGTTAAATGCAGAGAAATGCACAAGGGAATGCATAACTTTCCATGATAAAACCAAAGTTGAAATGCGGGCAGGATGTGTGAAGTAGGCACACCATGCAAGCATGGCGAAGCCTCTTCACTTTGGACTTATTCGCACCTTCGGAGCTCAACGTTAATCCTGCCCTGCGGGGCCAGAAAGAGGAGGCAAAGCATGGGGAACAGCACGAACAAGATCACTCGAAAGAATAGCCCACCGATTAAGGTTTACTGTCTGCCAGAGGAGCGTGAGTTGATCGAGTCGCTGTCTGTGCAAGCAGGTCTTAGTATTTCTACTTATCTACGTGAAGTCGGCCAAGGTTATCGCATTCAAGGTATTACCGATGTAGAACAGGTACGCGAACTGGTAAGAGTGAATGGTGACTTAGGGCGTTTGGGTGGTTTGCTTAAGTTATGGCTTAGTAATGATGCCAAGGTAGCGAATGTGGGAGTCAATACAATCTTAGCGGTGCTTAATCGTATTGAAGCGACGCAAGATCAAATGAGTTCACTTATGGAGTCTATTCTTCGCCCGAGGGCGGACCAATGATCGCCAAGCATGTACCGATGCGTTCTCAGGGGAAATCTGACTTTGCGGGCTTGGTGAATTACATCACCGATCACCAGAGCAAAGAGCATCGACTCGGTAACGTTCGTTTAAATAACTGTGAAGCGAAAACCGTGCGCGATGCGATCAGCGAAGTGTTAGCAACTCAATTCGCGAATACCCGAGCGAAGAGTGATAAAACCTATCACCTCATAGTGAGCTTCCCTAATGGTGAACAGTTAGAAGCGCATACTTTGGCCGCGATAGAAGAGCGCATTTGCCAAGGGTTGGGTTATGGCGAGCATCAGCGTGTCAGTGCTTTACACAACGATACGGACAATCAACATATCCATATCGCAATTAACAAGATTCACCCTACTCGCAACACAATCCATGAGCCGAACTACCCGCATAAGAAGCTAGCGGAAATGTGCGAGGCCATCGAGCAAGACTATGGCTTACAGCCGGATAATCATATACCGCGCAAGCGCGGGGCGGAATCTCGTGCGATGGATATGGAGCGCCATTCGGGTATTGAAAGCTTAGTGGGCTGGGTGAAGCGCGAATGCATGGACGAGATTAAATCAGCCAATAGCTGGCAGGCGTTGCACCAAGTCATGCAGGACAATGGTTTGCAGTTAAGAACCAGAGGAAATGGCCTAGTGATCGTTGCCGATGGTGAAGCGATCATCAAAGCGAGCACCTTGGGACGTGAGTTTTCTAAACCCAGACTCGAAGCGCGCCTTGGTCCCTTTGAAGCGACTGCATCGGGTTCTGTTAAGCCGAGCCGCCAATATACACACCGACCTGTTCGCTTAAAGGTGAATACCACCGAGCTATATGCCCGTTATCAAGCAGAGCAGAAACATGCCGCAGAGAGTAAAACGCAAGCCCTTGAACAGGCCCGCCGTGATAAAGATCGACAGGTTGAAAACGCCAAGAGAAAAGGGCGAGGCCGTCGTGCGGCGATTAAGTTAACTGGCAGCAATAAGCTTACTAAGAAGCTTTTGTACAAACAGGCCAGCAATGCATTGAAAAGCGAGCTTGAGCGCATTCACAAGCGTTACCAAGAGCAACGGCAAACGATATATCAAAGCAATAAACGCCAAGCCTGGGCGGATTGGTTAAAAAGCCAAGCATTGCAGGGAGATAGCGAAGCCCTCAAAGCGCTACGTAGCCGAGAAGCGGCACAAAAGCTTAAAGGCAACACGCTAAAAGGGGATGCAGTTCAGACAGAGCTCAAAGCAACGGTCGATACGATTACGAAAAAAGGCACCATTATTTATCGAGCAGGTAACAGCGCCGTGCGTGATGATGGTGAGCGTCTACAAGTGTCGACGGCTTCCAACCAAACCAGTGTTTTAGCTGCGCTAAAGGTAGCAATGGAGCGTTACGGTGATCGTATTACCGTGAATGGCTCGCCTGAGTTCAAGGCGCGAGTGATCAAGGCGGCAGTAGATGGCAACCTGTCTATAAAGTTTGCCGACCCAGGGCTAGAGCGTCGCCGTCAGGCATTAATAGCCCAGAGCAAAAAGGCCAAACGGTCAGATAAGCCTGGTGTGTTACCGATTGGCAAAGTGCCACCTTCACGCCGTGGCCGGTTGCAGAATCTATCTCAGTTAGAGGTTTTAGCTATTCAGTCAGCCCCTGTAACTGAAAAAGCGGTGGTCATGCCAGCATTAGAGCAGCGTAAAGCCAAGCTGCAAGCTGAGCAGGCAGCTAAAAAAGCGAAACGACAACATAAGAGCCGATCACGTTGATGTGATGGCATAGGAATCGACGGAAGCCCTAACCGCTTCGGTTGGTAATGACACCGATGTTTAACCCTATTTGACCGCGCGTTTAACGGTGTCGCGCTGGTCGGGCGCCGAGATAGTAAGTGGCGAGCTAGCTCTGTACAGGCCCACATTCACCGCTGGTAACGGCAGGAGTAGAGATCAAGTTTCTACAGGTTGGTGAATGCAACTTTTAGTCATAACAACTAAGAGTAATTAACCATGCTAAAACGAAAAATTTTAGCGGCTAAAATTCCCGTGCTTGCCATCTCCTTGGCGTTAAACCTTTCTAATCCTGTATATGCGGGGATTCCGGTTGCTGATGGTACGAATCTAGTTCAGAACATCATGTCGGCAATGGAAGCTGTTACACAGACTGCTAAGCAAATTCAGCAGTATCAAACCCAGTTGCAGCAGTATGAAAACATGCTGCAAAACTCGATGGCCCCGGCTTCTTATGTTTGGGACCAAGCGCAACGCACCATCAACGATTTGAATCAGGCTACCAACACACTCGCCTATTACCAAAACCAGCTTGGTAGTCTCGATGCGTACCTGGGCAAGTTCCAGGACGTGGCCTATTACCGCAGTTCGCCCTGCTTCTCGTCAGTGGGGTGCAGTGATGCTGAACGAGCCGCAATGACCGAGAACCGACGCCTTGCGTCAGAATCGCAGAAAAAGGCCAACGACGCACTGTTTAGGAGTCTGGAACAGCAGCAAGATAACTTGGAAGCCGATGCCCGCCAGCTCAATCGCCTGCAATCTGGTGCTCAGAGTGCGGACGGCCAACTGGCTGCGATTGGTTATGCTAACCAGCTCGCTAGCAACCAGGCCAACCAGCTCCTGCAAATCCGCAGCTTGCTGATCGCTCAGCAGAATGCCGTTGGCACACGAATGCAGGCGGATGCTGACCGAGAAGCGCAATATCAAGCGTCCCGTGAAAGGTTGTTCGATATGGGTGAACCAACCGACCGTTCAGAAAACAGGGGGTTTTAATTATGAAAAATATCACACGAGTTTTTATCGTTAGTGCGTTGGTCTCCTTCGTTCTGGTGGGATGCGGTGAAGATGACGGGCCCAAGCCTGCAACGATCGACTGTGACAACCCAAACCTAACGAAAGAGCAGAGGGAAGAAGGACATTGCTTTTGGGATATGGGCGAACCCACTGACCGCTCCAAGAACAAGGGATTCTAATCATGAGCAAGGTATTCATTCGACTTGTGATGACTCTGATCGTTTTACTGACTTCGCAAACAGCATCAGCGGCCATTGAGCCTAATGGTGTTTTGGATGAAGTGGCCGTGCGTTTCATGACAGCAAGTGCTACTTGGGGCACGGTAATTACAAACTATGCCGCCTGGCTGTTCTGGACGCTGGGCACTATATCCCTTGTTTGGACTGGCGGGACCTTAATTCTTAAACAAGCGGATATAAGGGAGTTCTTTGCCGAGTTCGTGCGCTTCATTTTGACGTTTGGTTTCTTTCTCTGGTTGCTCAGAAACGGCCCAGATTTTGCCACGTCAATCATCGACTCATTGAGAACGATCGGTGCTCAAGCCGGTGGCCTTTCGAGAGACCTAACTCCGTCAGAGCCTATTAGTATTGCGTTTGACATTATTGTGAAAGCTGGTGAGTCCTATAGCATCACAAGCCCGATAGATAACTTGTCTATCTTCTTAATCACGCTGGCAATTTTGGCGTGTATGGCGGTAGTGGCGGCAAATGTGTTGTTGGCTTTGGTGACGGCTTGGATATTGGTCTATGCCGGTGTTTTCGTGCTGGGGTTTGGTGGTTCGCGTTGGACTTCAGATATAGCAATCAACTACTTCAAAAGCGTATTGGGCGTTGCTTTGAAGTTGATGACAATGACGTTGCTCATTGGTATTGCCATGTCGATCATGGACGGTTTCTATGCCGATTTATCCAATGATGCCCCTATGCGTGAACTGCTGGTGATCTTTGTCGTTTCACTGGTTCTCGTGATGCTCATTCACTCGGTTCCCAATGTGGTTGCCAGCCTAGTCCCTGGAGGCGGCGCGGCGGCAGGTGCTGGCAGTATCAGTGCTGGGGCGATGGCCGGAGCGGCTGTTGCTACTGGTGGTATGGCTGCCGGTGCCGCAATGGCTACCGCCGGCGGAGCGTCTGCTATTCAGGCTGCATTTGCAAAAGCAGGCGAGAACGTAGCGAATAATACTGACGTTATGTCGAGCCTGGGCGGTGCATTTAGCGGCGGCGGCGATTCTGATGAAGCTGGCTCCTTTACCCAAGCTTCCGGTCAATCTTCTAGTGGTGGCGAATCCTCTGGCGGTTTTAAAGGTAGCGCTGTAAAAGCGGGGCGTATTGCAGCGGATACCGGTGCAAATTTGATGAAGGGAATGGGTGATATGGCCGGGGATAGAATCAGCGGCACTACAGGAGGTCGTCTAGCTAGCTCGATCCGAAACAGCACGAAAGATGACGGGGATAGCGATGACCAGGAGGGCGACTGACGACGCTTCCCCTGCATTTGACAACGATAACTTAGGCGGTGGCAGCACTGGCTGGATGAATCAAACCGGCGGCTTTGATGGATTATCCAGTGAGGACCAGGAAGAAGCCCGACAAGCACACGCAGAATGGCAAGAGCGCGATCTGGAAAAGCACACCTTCGACGTTGAGGACTATGTGTCGTATGCCCAGGAACGCCAGCAGGAGCGCAACGAAGAGGTTGCCAGTTTTGTTAAAAAAGGTCGCATGACCTAACTAGATAAGGATTACTCATTATGGAGTTTAGCTTTCCACCTCAAAACCTTGCGGAGTTATTTGGTTTCTTCGCCGTGATGTTCATTGTGATGCTTGCCTTCTATTTTTTTGGGCAGTGGTTGCACAACATCAGGCACGGGCCGAAGATGAAAGCCATTGCCGACAAAATGGAGGTATTCCAAAACAAGCTGGCCGGGCGTGCCTACAAGGACATGACGAGATCGGTCGATCAAATCGACAAAATGAGACGCTGGCCGGTTGGTCGACGCAAGTAGTTAGAAAGCACACGGGCCGGTGATGGTGCACCGGCCCGCATTTCCACATACCACCTGACCGAGAGGTGACACATGGCAACCACACATAATATCGAAGTTGAGCAAGTGATATATCAAGTAGCTGTTGAGTTCACATTTCAATTAAAGGAAACTATATTAGTTTGATCTTTATGGAAAAATAGAAAAATGGATGCATCAGGCTTACTTACGGTTATCGCAGTTCTACTTACGGGAGCTGCTCTTCTCCCAAGGAGAGTTATCCTTGATTTAGTTATTCGAATGACAATTATTGATTGGATAATAGTTTTTATCTTGTCAGTTTCTAGCCTTTATTTATTGTTTCTTGATGTCCTGATCAATAATAACATGGCTTTACCATTTAGTTGGTTATTCGGTTTTGATAAAGAAAGCTCGTTGTTATTAGTATCTATTGTGGCCATATTGTACGCAATATTAAAGATAAATGGCTCTAGAATAAGTAGAAAGAATTTTCGTAAGTTAAATTTAACAACTAGCCAATTACTAAAAGATAATAATTTCAAGGATGTTTCATTTTTCGTCGATAAATATTATTTCCAATTAAGAAGATATTGTTTATATAAATCAGTTTTCGTTCGTTTTGGAAATTTAATAGAGCCAAAATCAGAACTGATAATATTTGAATTTAGGCAGAATGAAAAATCACGGATTGAAATTAAAATTAATGAATTAAGGAGCAAGGTTTCCAATTTTTTTCCAAAAACTTATTGGCTTTCAAATGAGGTGAAAGAGTACTTTCTCTACTTATATAAATCTAGATCTTATATGCATCATTTAGCAATTGCTAATCCAGTTCTTGGTGTGAAAATTTTGACTAAAGATTTTTGTTCAGAGTCAATGTACAGACACGAGTTCTTTAAATTTTTGATTAGCAATTCGGTTAGTCCTCTTTATAGAGAGTTAGCTTTATGTCAATGCATTACTACAACAGACTGCTATGAATTAGATCCAACGAATGTACTATTAACAGAGTTGTTTTCTGATGTTTCTGTTGCCCATGATATGGAAGTTTATCAATCAATTTATGATTATGTCTCTGATTTTATTGAATTAACTGGGAAGGATAATTCCTACAATGTTCCCCACATAAATTACTACGATACCGATAAAGCATTCAGTTGCCCTATTTATATGTCGATCCATTTTTTTGACGTTATGATAAGAGCTTCAGTTGAACAAGCATATGAGCACCATTTATATCCAAATAAAATATTTCTATTTGTTAAGAATATAGTAGAACAACTTGATTACAGCCTTGTCGATGATATTGATTGTGAATTTCCAACTAGATACGACAGGTTAATTTATGAATCATTTTCTGTAACAAGTTCTTGGCTTGAAATGGTTAAAGACAGAATGAAACAAACTTTAAAGTATGATTCTTATCTTATTATTGAGTCATATGCTTTAATGCTGAATGAGGTTTTAGCTAGTGATAAGTTTAATGAAGATAAGAAAAGTTATTATTTGAGTATAGTTTTGAGAACAATGAGAGAATTTGATAAAGAAGGTTATTTTTCTCAATGTGAATATATTTCTCATATTGTCTTAGCTAGATATCAATATGGGGTCAAAGATGAAAAACTAGAGAGAATAGTGAAAGGTCTTAGACACAATATAAGTAGGGATGACTTTGAACTATCAGCTATGATTGATAAATATTTTTGATGTTAAGTATCATAATGTCTTGTGATAAAGCTCACGGGCTGGCAATGGTACACCTGCCCGCTTTTATTATATATCGTATTTTATATAGGTACTTGATTAATAAAATTTAATTCATGGTAATTTGCTATGTTTTAGGCTGCGATGCAACATTCAGTATCGCTTTAAACTCTTCTAAGCTATTTTTTGTCGTACTACCAAACAAGCGTTCATAGCCAAGAAAAAGAGCTGTGAGAACAACCGCTGAACTAAAAAGGATGTCATTCCCCAAGGCTTTTATAGAAGCAGCGAACAGGACACCAACAATAATGAGGAAAAAGTCTCGCTCTTTATGTTTGGATATATGAGTGTCTATAAGCAACTTCGCTTCAGCTATATCATCCTCCTTCAATTTATATCTAACCACTGCATGCTTTAAATGTTTCAACCACTTAGAGTTAAATTCTTTCTCGATACTTAGCAGTATTTCTAGCTCTTGATACTTAGTAGATTCTTTAGACCGAGCAAACCAACTTTTTGCTGTAAACCAACGCTCTTTGAATAACTTGTCCCGTTCCTTTGTGTAATCTCTTAGGTATTCTTCTATCCAAGACAATATTCTTCTCCCTTAATTGATAAATAACGAATGACATGAGTTTCTCTCTTGAAACATAGTCGCTCTTATTTGGTGATTTTTGGATGCTGTCAGGATTGTTTTAGATGCATCTTTATCAACGGCTACCAAATAGGTGTGGATGCGGCATCATAGAATTCTATATCTATGCGACGGTCAAGAAATCTATCTGCGTTTGCCATTACTTCTCGGTTTAAGTCCTGGTTCTCATCTCCAAAGATACTGATGAAGACTTTGTTTACTCTACTACGATTAATCTGATCGAATATATGTCTGTCGTTATGAGCTATTGAGTGACCATGAATGTAGAGAGTGCCTCTCAGTTCACCCAACGCTTGGTAGCAAGCATTTAGATATGGGTTATGTTTGATTTTCTCAAGCTTCTTTTGGTAGGTGGGTTCAGACACAAAAAGGGGAAACTCTCCTGCATCTAACCATCGTCTTACTTGGTCAACGATCGCATCCCAATCTTCTTGGTCATAAACCCGTTTATAAATACCTTGCTCAGTATTGTAGAGATGGAGGCCCCCGTGTAGAAAGTGCAAGTTTTGAGTACGTTGTTGCCATTCATCGCCATTAAAACCATCTTTCATACCACACCATCGATCTGGTCTAAAGGGAGGTAGATTCCATTTGTTTACAGCCCAATACAAAAGTAAGTCGTAATTGAGAGAAAATATATTGTTGAAACGAGTGAGGAATCTTCTAGTTAAGGTGAAACTATCATCCGCAATGGCTCCGGGGCGGTGAGGATGAGTATTAGCAATTACCTCAATAAGTGAGTCTTTTAACTGCTCTTGGTCAGCTTGAATCTGTTCAATGATATCTATGTTCACGTCATAGGTTTCGCAAACTTTTTCCGCTGATTGCAGAGCATGCATTATTTTTTCAAAATCAAAAGTATCAAAACGATCAAATATTTCTCTCAGCTCTCGGTCGCTGTCTCTAAAGTTGGCTTCATCGAACAAATTTTCATAATTGAATGTTCTATTGTTCCATGCCCGAGAAAAGCCATTAGCAAGCAGTATTGACGGCTGCTCCCTTTCTTCTAGTTGCTGAAGAGTATCTTCATAAGTCTGTAGTGGCATCGATGCATCCTTTTTGTTATGTAATTATATTTTTCAAGCAATTAACTCAACACAATGCAACCACACCAAAATAAAAAAATCATCTGTAAAGTTTTATGATAATGCTGAGCACTTAGTTAGTATGTTTCAGCAAACAGATCGTGTAGATTGATAATTTAGATGGCATTCTAGGGTATATATGTTGAACGGGCATGTAATGTTTCACATTGGCTAAGGGTGCTTGCGATTTAGAAATTTAACAACAAGAGTCAGTACCACTTACTCTGACTCGGCATTGGTGACACCTTACTTGGTCGAGGATTTACTCGGCTTTAAGCCCGGAGTGTTTCCTGGAGTTTTTTTGTTGTCACGTCGACGTTGATCTGGTTTACCAGTCGACTTGGCTATTGGTTTTGGTCCTGGTTTCAAACCCATGATTTGATCCTTTTATTTAACGAGGTTATTCCTCGTTGTATAATCTTTGGGCAGTATTGATGGCTTTCAAGATGTGTATGAAAAACAATCTAAAAATATCCCCAAGGTTTCTTGCTGGTAACTCATGTTTTGATGCGTTTTAAAATGTACTGCGACAAGTTGGAGGCACAAGATGGATAGAATTACCTCGGGTCCACGACGGCTTAGTGTTGAAGAGATACAAGAGCTTCGTCGTGATATGCAAGAATCCTCAGCTTGGGCCAAAGTAGAACTAAAACGCCGACGAGACGCAAAAAATCAAAAAAATTCTACGCATGGTATAGATGATGGTATCGAGAAAGGTTGCATTTCTAACTAGCTGTTATTCCGATGTATTTTGTGTCCGTTGATATTCGAGTGGGAGTGACGGGCACTGGCTGGCAATGTCTAGCAACGGCAGGCATTTCGGCTGAGGGTAAAAGAACTTTCCGCTAAGCGATAGACTGTATGTAAACACAGTATTGCAAGGACGCGGAACATGCCTCATGTGGCGGCCAGGACGGCCAGCCGGGATCGGGATACTGGTCGTTACCAGAGCCACCGACCCGAGCAAACCCTTCTCTATCAGATCGTTGACGAGTATTACCCGGCATTCGCTGCGCTTATGGCAGAGCAGGGAAAGGAATTGCCGGGCTATGTGCAACGGGAATTTGAAGAATTTCTCCAATGCGGGCGGCTGGAGCATGGCTTTCTACGGGTTCGCTGCGAGTCTTGCCACGCCGAGCACCTGGTCGCTTTCAGCTGTAAGCGTCGCGGTTTCTGCCCGAGCTGTGGGGCGCGGCGGATGGCCGAAAGTGCCGCCTTGCTGGTTGATGAAGTACTGCCTGAACAACCCATGCGTCAGTGGGTGTTGAGCTTCCCGTTTCAGCTGCGTTTCCTGTTTGCCAGCCGGCCCGAGATCATGGGGTGGGTGCTGGGCATCGTTTACCGCGTCATTGCCACGCACCTGGTCAAGAAAGCGGGCCATACCCACCAAGTGGCCAAGACGGGCGCGGTCACCCTGATCCAGCGTTTTGGATCGGCGCTCAATCTGAATGTTCACTTCCACATGCTGTTTCTCGACGGTGTGTATGTCGAGCAATCCCACGGCTCAGCGCGTTTCCGCTGGGTCAAGGCGCCGACCAGCCCAGAGCTCACCCAGCTGACGCACACCATCGCCCACCGGGTGGGTCGCTATCTGGAACGGCAAGGCCTGCTGGAACGGGATGTCGAAAACAGCTATCTGGCCTCGGATGCGGTGGATGACGACCCGATGACACCCCTGCTGGGGCACTCGATCACTTACCGTATCGCTGTCGGTTCACAGGCGGGGCGAAAGGTGTTCACTTTGCAAACTCTGCCGACCAGTGGTGATCCGTTCGGTGACGGGATTGGCAAGGTAGCCGGGTCCAGCCTGCACGCCGGCGTGGCGGCCAGGGCCGATGAACGCAAGAAGCTCGAACGGCTGTGCCGGTACATCAGCCGCCCGGCGGTATCCGAGAAGCGGCTGTCGTTAACACGAGGCGGCAACGTGCGCTACCAGCTCAAGACGCCGTACCGGGACGGCACCACGCACGTCATTTTCGAACCATTGGATTTCATTGCAAGGCTGGCCGCCCTGGTACCGAAGCCCAGAGTCAACCTAACCCGCTTCCACGGGGTGTTCGCACCCAACAGTCGGCACCGGGCGTTGGTCACGCCGGCAAAACGGGGCAGGGGCAACAAGGTCAGGGTGGCTGATGAACCGGCAACACCAGCACAACGGCGAGCGTCGATGACATGGGCGCAACGGCTCAAGCGTGTTTTCAATATCGACATCGAGACCTGCAGCGGCTGCGGCGGCGCCATGAAAGTCATCGCCTGCATTGAAGACCCTATAGTGATCAAGCAGATCCTTGATCACCTGAAGCACAAAGCCGAAACCAGCGGGACCAGGGCGTTACCCGAAAGCCGGGCGCCACCGGCTGAGCTGCTCCTGGGTCTGTTTGACTGACGAGCCTGAAGGCCAACGATACCAATCAAAATGCTGCGTTCACAGCGCCGCGGCAGGGATCCGCCGTGCTGGTTGTCGGAAAAGGAGCCGCTAGTGGGAAAGAGGAGGGTAAATTTTCAGCGTTGCTGGCTCCCCGTCAGCCGGATTGGGTTGCATCGCAGGGGTGTCGAAAGAGTCAACTGCGGTCCAAAGCTGTTGGACTTGGGTGAAAAGGGCGTTTATTCTTCCTATACGTTCATTAGGTCATCTAGCCTTTCTTCCGCAGGTTTTGTTCTTGGTTTTTTAGGGGGTAATGTCATAGGGTTTGTCTCTTAATATCTTGTGCTAAAAGCAAATCTGATAGGGGTATCATAGCACTTAATATTGATATGCTAAAACTTAGCTCGCTGGTAGCTTCGCTATTTTAACTATCTTTTTGGTGCTTCTATAAAAAGATAAAATAAATACAATCAATAAAACATACATTATCGCACCAATCATCCATATCCAGCCATCCCAACTTGCCAGTGTTTGACCAAAAATAAAGCTAAATAATAATGGGCCGATCACCCCCGTCGTATTGGTTAAGCTGACTAGAACGCCTTGTAGCTTACCTTGGTTAGTTTGATTGACTTGAGCTGACATTAACCCCTGTAAGGCTGGTAGCGCAATACTGCCGCCGGCGAGTAAGATTAATGTAGGGTAAATCATCCAACCCTTTGTCAATAATGACAAAATAATGAATGCTGCTCCATCAACAACAAAGCCCACAATAATCGTCACTTTTTCATTGAATTTCTTGGCGATTGCGCCCGCTACAAATGCTTGGAACAAGGCATGCATGATGCCTAACCCCGCTAAAGATAGGCCGATCTCCATACTGCCCCATTGAAAACGATGTTCCGTAAATAACACCCATGTCGTTGCTGGAATTTGCCCTATCATTTGAGTCATAAAAAAGATAAATAACAATAGTATGACTGGCTTGATCACTTGCAGGAAAGGTCGCGAATTTTCTGCTGTTTCTGTGGTGTTTTTTTCAGTATTTTTGATTTTATTATCTTTAAATATCAACATAATAACTAAAAAAGAGAGCGCATTTAAAATGGCAGCAATAATAAAAGGAAGATGAGCTGAGAATTGCCCTGTAAAGCCGCCAATTGCAGGGCCAGAGATTAACCCGACACCAAAAGCCGCCCCTAAGCGTCCAAACCACTTAGTACGCTCTTGTGAAGCAGTATTGTCAGCAATAACAGAAGCGGCGACCGCACCTGTTGCGCCAGTAACTCCAGAAATTAATCGCCCAACGTATAGCATCCAAAGTGAGCTAGATAATGCAAGCAAAGTGTAATCCACAGCAGCGCCTGCAAGAGATAGTAGTAATATTGGTCGGCGCCCGAATTTATCAGACCATTTGCCAAGTAGAGGAGCAAAAAAAACCTGCATGATGGCATACAGTGCCAGCAGGATACCGTAATGATTTGCTAAATTTTCAGCCGACACGTATTCACGTAACAATGTAGGCAATACAGGCATGATCAAGCCGATCCCCATAGCATCTAGGGCGGTGATCGTTAAAGCGGTGATCGCAAATTTATTCATCGTTTTTTCTCTATCATTGATAGAGTTGGAATATATCCCTATCAGTGATAGAGTGTCAATAGAAAAAAAGAGAGGGCAGTATGGCGCGATTAGATAAAGAAACCATCATCACAGTGGCATTAGAGTTGCTAAATGAAGTGGGAATGGAAGGGCTGACAACGCGAAAACTAGCTCAAAAACTGGGCGTAGAGCAGCCTACACTATATTGGCATGTGAAGAACAAGCGCACATTGTTGGATGCATTATCTGTTGAAATGCTAAAGCGTAATCATCGTCATTCATTACCCGCAGTTGGGGAAACGTGGCAACAATTTTTACGTAATAATGCATTGAGCTTTCGTGATGCATTATTAAGTTACCGTGATGGCGCAAAAGTGCATTTAGGGACTCGCCCGAGTTCAGACCAATATGACACCGTAGAAATGCAGTTGCAGTTTATGGTGGACAATGGTTTTTCATTAAAATGTGGGTTATATGCAATAAGCGCGGTTGGTCATTTTACGTTAGGTTCTGTGTTAGAGCAGCAAGAACATATCGCAGCACTTAATGATAGGCAACAAATAGCAGATGATACGATGCCTCGACTATTAAAAGATGCTTTGCAAATTATGGATCAAGATGATGGCACAGAGGCTTTTTTATTTGGTTTAGAAGCATTGATTAATGGTTTCGAAAAGCAGTGATAAGGTGTCTGTGTTTTTAGGCTCGCACAATAGGGGGGATTTGTGCGAGTGGTGGATTTATTTAGAACATTGTTTTTCAATTTGGCGTTTTTGTTCTACCAATTTTTTAGCTGTTGCCATCGCGAGTTGTTCATCGGCTTGCATTTTTGCTAAACACAGTATTGCAAGGACGCGGAACATGCCTCATGTGGCGGCCAGGACGGCCAGCCGGGATCGGGATACTGGTCGTTACCAGAGCCACCGACCCGAGCAAACCCTTCTCTATCAGATCGTTGACGAGTATTACCCGGCATTCGCTGCGCTTATGGCAGAGCAGGGAAAGGAATTGCCGGGCTATGTGCAACGGGAATTTGAAGAATTTCTCCAATGCGGGCGGCTGGAGCATGGCTTTCTACGGGTTCGCTGCGAGTCTTGCCACGCCGAGCACCTGGTCGCTTTCAGCTGTAAGCGTCGCGGTTTCTGCCCGAGCTGTGGGGCGCGGCGGATGGCCGAAAGTGCCGCCTTGCTGGTTGATGAAGTACTGCCTGAACAACCCATGCGTCAGTGGGTGTTGAGCTTCCCGTTTCAGCTGCGTTTCCTGTTTGCCAGCCG
Organism: Vibrio sp. 811; assembly: GCF_033339195.1. Taxonomy (NCBI): domain Bacteria; kingdom Pseudomonadati; phylum Pseudomonadota; class Gammaproteobacteria; order Vibrionales; family Vibrionaceae; genus Vibrio; species Vibrio sp. 811. Next base: position 59,938 of record NZ_JAWOUB010000018.1, on the reverse strand, counting down.
GCCCGAGATCATGGGGTGGGTGCTGGGCATCGTTTACCGCGTCATTGCCACGCACCTGGTCAAGAAAGCGGGCCATACCCACCAAGTGGCCAAGACGGGCGCGGTCACCCTGATCCAGCGTTTTGGATCGGCGCTCAATCTGAATGTTCACTTCCACATGCTGTTTCTCGACGGTGTGTATGTCGAGCAATCCCACGGCTCAGCGCGTTTCCGCTGGGTCAAGGCGCCGACCAGCCCAGAGCTCACCCAGCTGACGCACACCATCGCCCACCGGGTGGGTCGCTATCTGGAACGGCAAGGCCTGCTGGAACGGGATGTCGAAAACAGCTATCTGGCCTCGGATGCGGTGGATGACGACCCGATGACACCCCTGCTGGGGCACTCGATCACTTACCGTATCGCTGTCGGTTCACAGGCGGGGCGAAAGGTGTTCACTTTGCAAACTCTGCCGACCAGTGGTGATCCGTTCGGTGACGGGATTGGCAAGGTAGCCGGGTCCAGCCTGCACGCCGGCGTGGCGGCCAGGGCCGATGAACGCAAGAAGCTCGAACGGCTGTGCCGGTACATCAGCCGCCCGGCGGTATCCGAGAAGCGGCTGTCGTTAACACGAGGCGGCAACGTGCGCTACCAGCTCAAGACGCCGTACCGGGACGGCACCACGCACGTCATTTTCGAACCATTGGATTTCATTGCAAGGCTGGCCGCCCTGGTACCGAAGCCCAGAGTCAACCTAACCCGCTTCCACGGGGTGTTCGCACCCAACAGTCGGCACCGGGCGTTGGTCACGCCGGCAAAACGGGGCAGGGGCAACAAGGTCAGGGTGGCTGATGAACCGGCAACACCAGCACAACGGCGAGCGTCGATGACATGGGCGCAACGGCTCAAGCGTGTTTTCAATATCGACATCGAGACCTGCAGCGGCTGCGGCGGCGCCATGAAAGTCATCGCCTGCATTGAAGACCCTATAGTGATCAAGCAGATCCTTGATCACCTGAAGCACAAAGCCGAAACCAGCGGGACCAGGGCGTTACCCGAAAGCCGGGCGCCACCGGCTGAGCTGCTCCTGGGTCTGTTTGACTGACGAGCCTGAAGGCCAACGATACCAATCAAAATGCTGCGTTCACAGCGCCGCGGCAGGGATCCGCCGTGCTGGTTGTCGGAAAAGGAGCCGCTAGTGGGAAAGAGGAGGGTAAATTTTCAGCGTTGCTGGCTCCCCGTCAGCCGGATTGGGTTGCATCGCAGGGGTGTCGAAAGAGTCAACTGCGGTCCAAAGCTGTTGGACTTGGGTGAAAAGGGCGTTTATTCTTCCTATACGTTGTCGGCAGCGGGCCAAAAAGGAATACGTCCATGCCCATCGAGGTGAAACCGGCTGTGAGCGCGGGTTCAAGCATATAGCCCGACAGGCGCGTATCCTTGCCGATCACGACACGATGGCGGTGGTCACCGCGACGAAAGACACGGCCAGCCGCCATGCCGACGCGCAAGGCGGTTTCCGCCGTCATCGCGCCTTCGTTGGCTTTGCCACGAATACCGTCTGTGCCGAAATATTTGCGCACCATAAGGTCGATTATCCTGTCGTCGGGTCGCCCTCAAAGGGGACATGCCTGCTGAACCGCGAATATAGAGAAATATCCCGAATGTGCAGTTAACGAATTCTTGCGGTTTCTTTCAGCGCCGCCAATACCGCCAGCCCGTCGCGCAAGGGGCGCGGCTCGTGTGTGCGGATGAAGTCAGCTCCACCTGCGGCGGCGGCAAGCTCTGCAGCGAGTGTCGCGGCCCCGACATCCCCCGGACCACGGCCTGTGAGCGCGCGCAGAAAGGATTTGCGCGAAACAGACAGAAGCACCGGCAAATCGAAGCGCAGCCGCAATTCATCGAACCGCGCCAGCACCGAGAGCGAGGTTTCGGGAGCAGCCCCCAGAAAAAACCCCATGCCGGGATCAAGGACAAGGCGGTTGCGTTTGATACCGGCACCCGTCAGCGCCGCGATGCGCGCGTCAAAGAACGCCGCAATGTGATCCATGATGTCGCCAGCGGGTGCCTCGCGCCGATCTGCCTGCCCGTCTTGCACCGAATGCATAACGACGAGTTTGGCAGATGATTTCGCCAATTGCGGATAGAACGCAGCGTCTGGAAAACCGCGAATATCATTGAGATAGGCCACACCACGCGACAAGGCATAGGCTTGCGTCGCGGGTTGATAACTGTCGAGCGAGACGGGAATGCCATCTGCCTTGAGCGCGTCCAGCACCGGCGCGATACGCGCGATTTCTGTGTCGGACGAAACAGGCGCGGCGTCGGGATTGCTGGATGCCGGACCGAGGTCGATCACATCTGCCCCCTCGGCCATCAGCTTACGCGCCTGCGCAATGGCTGCGTCTGGCGCCAGATACCGGCCTCCATCGGAGAAACTGTCCGAGGTTATGTTGACGATGCCGAAAATGATGAGCGATTTATTCATGGGGGCTTCTATAATAATAATAATCGAGCATGAGTCTCATACGGATGCTCGGGTCGAAAGGGAATCCCCAGGCGAGTAACCTGTTTGCGGTGATCCATTAGCTGCAGGAGCAGAATAGCATACATCTGGAAGCAAAGCCAGGAAAGCGGCCTATGGAGCTGTGCGGCAGCGCTCAGTAGGCAATTTTTCAAAATATTGTTAAGCCTTTTCTGAGCATGGTATTTTTCATGGTATTACCAATTAGCAGGAAAATAAGCCATTGAATATAAAAGATAAAAATGTCTTGTTTACAATAGAGTGGGAATAATTTTCCTCTAGACAGTTGAGTTTATAAGAACCAGCCTTCGGGCTGGTTTTTTTGTACTTCAAGTTTGTGAAGAGCTGGCTCAACTTTTTCGTGAGAGATATATACACGCGGTTAAATTAAATATATATTCACTTTAATTGTTTAATTATCATAAATGGTATTGCTATGGAACAGGCTGACGTTACCTCTCTCATTCCTATCCTTATTACTCTTTTCCTCGCGCTGACCACAAGAAATGTCGTTGTTGGTTTATTCGCCGGTGTGGTGAGTGGTGTCGCTATGCTTGAAGGGACATTTGTCGAAAAAGGGCCACTAGACTCGTTTAGTGCATTGATGAAAAGCTATCTACTGCCGCAATTAACTGACAGCTACAATGCGGGCGTCATTTTGCTCTTGGTCTTTATTGGTGGCTTTGTTGCCTTGATGGAGAAATCTGGCGGTGGTGTGGCGTTTGCTAAAAAGGTCACTCAATGGGTGGCGAGTAAGTGCCAAGCTCAACTGTCCGCATGGTTCGGTGGTGTTGTTATTTTCTTCTCAGACCTTGGTACACCACTGATTGTTGGCCCTGTTTTTCGCCCTTTATTTGATAAGTTAAAAGTATCACGCCAAAAATTAGCTTTTATTATCGATTCAACTTCCTCTCCGGTGGCAATCTTGATTCCTTTTATCGGATGGGGTGTTTACATCATGGGGTTGATTCAAAAAGAGTTTACTGCCCTGAATGTCAGTATGAGTGATTGGGATGCTTTCATTGGTGCGATCCCGTATCAGTTTTACGCCTTTCTTGCGATCGCGATTGTGCCGATTGTCTCTTTCTTCAAATTAGACTTCGGACCGATGGCGAAGGCTGAACAACTAGCAGAGCAGGGCTCCGACTTTGGGAAAGTGCAGGAGTCCATGAATGTGTTTACGCATAAAAATGCAAAATCTAGTTTTGTATGGGCACCTTTGCTCGTTATGTTGGTGGTTCTATGTACCATTCTGGTGCCACACGGTTTTCCATTTCAAAAAGTAGCAGGCTCAACGTTCAGGGCTGCACTTTCTTCGGCATATTTCTTCGCAGCCTTTACTTTGATTGCGCTGATGGCGTTTTATGGCGTAAGAAAGCTTTCGGATGGTATTCAGGTTTATCTGAAAGGGATGTCAAACATGATGTCAGTGGCGGTGATTCTGGTATTGGCTTGGGCGCTTAGCTCAGTTGGGAAAGAATTAGGTGCAGCTGCATACATTGCTGAACAAGCTCAAGCCGGTTTCCCTTACTGGTTATTGCCAGCGGTTGCGTTTTTACTGGCCGGTATTATCTCGTTCGCTACGGGATCATCTTGGGGGACGTTTGCCATCATGATGCCATTAGTGATCCCAACTGCCGTCGCGATTGATGCACCACTGTTGGTTTGTATTGGTGCGGTATTATCTGGTGGCTTGTTTGGCGATCACTGTTCTCCCATCTCTGAAACTACGATTTTGTCGTCGACAGGAGCGGGGTGTGAACAGTATGAGCACTTCCGTACACAATTGCCTTACGCATTACTCAATGGAATGATCGCATTGGGGTGTTTTCTTTTAGCTGGAATCAACGCCTCACCAGTGATTGTGCTTGCCGCAATTATTTCTCAGTGTGTGGTTTATTTTGTGCTGTCTAAACAAAAGTCAACCGCGAAGCTAGAGGTGGTTTCGGCAGAACAATAAAGAGAGAAACATCACAAAGCGGAGGCTCACAGGGTCTCCGCTTTTCTTTTGAGTCAAGGTAACATTTTTCTTGTGACAAAATGTGTGTGAGGACCTATTTATTCATTTTGTCTCGCAGAATCAACGTACTTGGCTCGGTGTTTCGTATATATGATCCACTATATGTCTAGTTATTCCTCGTATATTGTATTGTTGAAATCCGGAGACTAGACATGTTTGCACTCAAACATCTTCCTCTTGCATTGAGTTGTGTCTTAGCAGCACAAGTGAATGCGAGTATGAATATTCAGCCCGATCCGCAAAATCCGAATGGTTATGTTATTGCTCGTGGTGACGTTCAAGCCGTAGAGCAAAGCAAAACTTCTGATCCTATGTATGCCATTTGGTCACAAGCATTAGAGACACGCCCGAACTCAGTGGTTGAAGCGATTGTTCCAGGGGCGACAACCAACCCAGAAAACGTGAAGCGTGTAGAGCGTGTATTCCCCGAAAGTGAGTGGGACTTCCTGACTCAAATGGCGGCACCTGAATACACTTACACGCGTTTCCTACGTGCAATTGGCAAGTTCCCAGCATTCTGTGGTGAGTACACTGACGGTCGTGATTCGGATGCAATTTGTAAAAAATCGATCGTGACAGCGTTTGCTCACTTTGCACAAGAAACCGGTGGCCATATTTCGATTGATAACGTATCGGATAATCCGCTTGGGTTGGAAGAGTGGCAGCAAGCTTTGGTTCATGTGCGAGAAATGGGATGGTCTGAAGGGCAAGAAGGTTACACAACAGGTTGTGGTCAAAATGACTGGCAAAACAAACGTTGGCCATGTGAGCCTGGACAAGGTTACTTTGGACGTGGTGCAAAGCAGCTTTCTTACCATTTTAACTATGGCGCGTTCTCTGAAGTGATGTTTGATGGCGATGCATCTGTATTGCTGAAAAATCCAGGCTTGGTTGCGGATTCGTGGCTGAACTTAGCATCGGCTATCTGGTTCTTCCTAACCCCACAAGCACCGAAACCTGCAATGCTACATGTGATTGACCGTACTTGGGTACCTTCACAGCGTGAGCTTGATGCTGGCATTGGTTACGGCTTTGGTACCACCATCAACGTGATCAATGGTGGTATTGAGTGTGGGGAGCAAAACAAAGATAAAGGTCAACCTGTTAACCGTATTCGCTATTGGGAAGGACTTGCCGCTCATTATCAAATTCCAATTGAAGCCGATGAGACCAATACCTGTTGGCAGCAGACGCCTTACGGCAGCTTAAATCTGAATGGTGCGACAGACGTGTTGTACACTAACTGGGATGGAAACTGGAAATACTACTCAGATCGTCCGGGAGGCCACTCTTTTGAATGTGAACTTGTTGGTTTCCAAACGGCTTACTCTGCGCTAGTTGCAGGTGATTATGAGAAATGTGTAACTAACTTCTACCAATCTCATGCGGGTTGGCCAGAAGTTCGTGTAGTTGACAAGTTAGATCCAGTGGATCCGGTCGATCCGCCTGTAGGTGGTGTGGCAGCTTGGGATTCTGGCAAAGTATATAACACGGGTGATCAAGTTTCTTACCAAGGTGCTGTTTACGAAGCGAAATGGTGGTCACAAGGTAATGAGCCAACGAAAGGAGACCCTTGGAAGCTGGTTTCAGGCACTCCTACGGAGCCGCCTACAACGGAACCTGAACCACCGGTGATTGAGCCAGAGCCGCCAGTAACCGAGCCAGAACCACCAGTGACAGGCAATTTTATTCAGTGGGAGCCGGGTGTAACGCAAGTCGCTAACGGCGATAAAGTGACGTACCAAAACAAATGTTTTGTCGCAAAAAATGGCCCTGGAGTATGGGAAAGCCCAACGCAAAGCAACTGGTTCTGGGACGAGATTTCTTGTCAGTGATCGAGTAAAAAACAACCTAACCATCTATAAAGACTCTGCTTTTTTGCAGGGTCTTTTTTTATATATGTAGTGGTTTATTTATGGAATCTAAGTTTTCAATAACAGCTTTTCTCTTTTGTTCTGCAGCCCATTAAAATTCGCGCGCATTTTTTATCAACATTTTTGAAAAAAGGTATTTGTACATGTCGACAAAACTGGCTAACCCAGCACCGCTAGGTCTAATGGGTTTCGGTATGACCACTATTCTGCTCAATATTCATAATGCAGGATTTTTCCCAATTGACTCTATGATCCTAGCGATGGGCATCTTTTACGGTGGCCTTAGCCAAGTAATCGTTGGCATCATGTGCTTTAAACGCGGTGATACGTTCGGCACAACTGCGTTTACTTCTTACGGTCTATTTTGGCTAACATTGGTTGGTCTAATCGTAATGCCTCACATGGGTCTTCCTGCAAGCCCTGCAAGCTTTATGGGTTGGTACCTAGCGCTTTGGGGCATCTTCACTGGTTTCATGTTCATTGGTTCTCTATGTTACCCAACAGCGAAGCAAGTGGTATTTGGCTCTCTAACTATCCTATTCTTCTTGCTTGCTGCTCGTGATTTCACTGGTAGCGAAGTGATCGGTGCTATCGCTGGCTTCGAGGGTATCTTCTGTGGCGCAAGTGCAATTTACTTCGCAATGGCACAAGTACTGAACAACGAATTTGGTCGTGAAGTGTTGCCTGTAGGTAAAGCAAAAATCGCTCGTAAAGTTGAAGCGGTTATCGCCTAAGCTGTTACTCATAATGAAGAAAGGGGGATTAACCATTGGTTAATCCCCCTTTTTTATGTCCTCAATCGGACCACTGCTTTTTCTTATTTATGTGATAACGCTATGTTGATGGTTGCTCAACAGTTTCTGCGCTATTGCTGTCTGCCGTTGGTGCTTTACCCGTTTTACGTCGGTACTTATCTTCCCAGTAATCTGCGCCTTTAATGCCCAGTGCAACAGGGTTAAATGTAAAATCGGTCACACCACGTTTTTGTTGCTCTTCGTAGTCGTTCAGTGCTTTGAGTGCAGGCTTCGACATAAAGAAGATGATCAAAATACCGATGATGTTTAGCCACGCCATCAGTCCTACGCCTACATCACCCATCGCCCATGCTAAGTTGGCGGTTTTCACGGTTCCGTAGAACACGGATGAAATAATGATGACTTTCAGAATAAACATCAGTCCATTTACTTTGAACGTACGACGAATGTAAGCAATGTTCGTTTCTGCAATGTAGTAGTAAGCCAGAATGGTCGTAAACGCGAAGAAGAATAGAGCGATTGCGATGAATGGTTTACCCACGCCAGGTAGTGCGCTTTCGATCGCCATCTGTGTAAACACAGGACCATTTGCACCAATATCCGCTGGTAGGTTTTGAACCAGGAATGTACCTTCAATCGCACCATTTACGTTGTACGCGCCAGTGATAAGAATCATGAACGCGGTTGCTGAACACACAAGTAGTGTATCGATGTAAATAGAGAAAGATTGAACAAGACCTTGCTGAGCTGGGTGATCAACACTCGCTGCTGCTGCTGCGTGAGGACCAGTACCTTGACCTGCTTCGTTGGAGTAGACACCACGTTTTACACCCCAGCCGATTGCTGCACCAACGCCTGCCATTGGTGTGAACGCGTCACCAATAATCATGCCGAAAATGCGCGGAACCTCACCAATGTTTAGAAGGATGATGACAAACGCAGTAATGATGTAAGCTAACGCCATAAATGGTACAACGACTTGGGTAAAGTTCGCGATACGCTTTACGCCACCAAAAATGATGAAAGCCAAAATGACACAAACAACCGTACCAGTGAAAATTTTAGCAAAACTGAAGGTACCAATAGCGGTTTCAATCATGTCACCTGAGCCAAATGCGGCTTCTACTGCGTTACCGATACTGTTCGATTGAACGCCAGGAAGTAGAACACCACAAGCAAAGATGGTCGCGATAGCAAAGATCCAAGCGTACCATTTTTGTCCCATTGCTTTCTCAATATAGTAAGCAGGGCCACCACGGAACTCGCCTTCGTCTTCTTCTTTATAAATTTGTGCAAGTGTTGATTCTGCGTATGCGGTTGCAGCGCCAAAGAAGGCAACGACCCACATCCAGAATACGGCGCCTGGGCCACCGAAACCGATAGCAGCGGCAACACCAGCAATGTTACCTGTACCTACACGGCCAGATAGTGAAACGGCAAGTGCCTGAAATGATGATATCCCTTTTGTTGAACTCTTCCCTGAAAGTAATAAGCGCCACATCTCAAAGAAGTGACGAATTTGTACAAAACGCGTCATGATTGAATAGAACAAACCTGCGCCAAGGCACAAATAGATCAGTACCGGGCTCCAAATAATTCCATTCAGAAAATCAACTAATGACTGCATGAGTATTTTCCCTGTTAGTTGTGTTTGTGGTTGTTTTTCACACAATACATTACCCTTTATGTAATGCAATTGTTAACTTTTTTAGCTACAAATCCTTTGTAGCGTGATGATGAACACAGAATGGAGAGTAGTTGTTAAAATTTGGTTCTTGTTGCTTATTTGCTCCTTTTAGGTAGAAGATTTGCCTGATGATTAATTATGCAGCACATTGTCATTTAAATGTGCTGCGATTTTGATGAGTTAAAAATGCCAGTGGTTATGCATTTTGTGGAGTAAGTGTCTGCCTGTTTTTTGTTCAGTCATGTCCTCAGGCGTAACGACAAAGGTTAAGCTCCGCATTATCCATCACTTTTGCTTTTTCACCTTTCATTACGCTTGCTAGCAATTGACCTGAGCCACAAGCCATCGTCCAGCCCAGAGTTCCGTGTCCGGTGTTAGTAAAAAGGTTATCGTATTTAGTCGCACCGATAATTGGTGTGCCATCAGGCGTCATTGGCCTAAAGCCGCTCCAAAACTCAGCTTGGCTGAAGTCACCACAACGAGGAAAAAGATCACGGATGACCATTTCGATGGTGTTTTTGCGCTTTTGTGGAAGGGAAGCATCAAACCCTGCTAATTCTGCGGTGCCAGCTACGCGAATTCTGTCATCAAATCGAGTCATAGCGACTTTATAGGTTTCATCCATCACAGTAGATCGAGGAGAGAAGTGTTCATCTTCCATCGGGATGGTGAGTGAATAGCCTTTGACAGGGTAGACCGGAATATCAATATCGAGTTGCTTGAGTAGCGCTGTAGAGTAGCTGCCAGAGGCCACCACATATTGGTCTGCTTTAAATTGTCCTCGGTTCGTTTGGACACCTATGATCTTTTTGCCTACTGTAACCCAATTGCTTACTTCAGTATCGAACTCAAATCGGACACCGTGTGCCTTAGCAAGCTCCGTTAGTTGTTGGCAAAATTGATGGCAATCGCCCGTTTCGTCATCAGGTAGATGCAAGCCACCAACCAGTTTGTCTTTCACAAGTGCAAGCCCTGGCTCTTGTTCAATACATTGTTCGACGTCCATTAGCTTAAATCGGGTTCCGCTTTGTTCAAGGAGCTGCATGTCCTTTTCAATAGCTTGCAGCTGTTGATGTGTTCGGAATACTTGCAAGGTCCCAAACTGACGCCCTTGATACTCAATGGCGTGTTCTTGGCGTAACTGTTCTAAGCAAATACGGCTGTGGTTAGCGATAGAAAGCATGCGAGCCTTGTTAACTTGATAGCGAGGTAGGGTGCAATTCGCGACCATTTTACTCGCCCAGCGGATCATGTCGGCATTCAGGGTGGGTTTGATTTTAAGTGGAGCATGCTCTTCCATTAACCACTTAATGGCTTTAACAGGAACACCAGGCGCAGCCCAAGGTGAAGAGTAACCATATGAGATCTGCCCGGCATTGGCGAAGCTCGTTTCCATGGCACTGCTTGGTTGGCGGTCAATGACGGTAACTTGATAGCCTGCTTGAGATAAATACCAAGCAGAGGTTAAGCCGATAACGCCGCTGCCTAATACGATGACTTCCATTGATGCACTCCACACATTTATCAGAGTGCTCAGTTTCTTTTCTTTACCTTTTGTTAACAATCGATATAAATTACACACTGCGTTTAGAAAAACTATAGGCTCAAGGATGAAAAGTAATCTGATAAGTGGTTTGTGCCTATTTAGCCAAGTCGCGGAGTACAGCAGCTTTACTGGTGCCGCAAGACATTTACACCTCACCACTGGTGCCATAAGCCAACAAATTATTCATTTAGAGGCGTTATTAGGTTTTACTTTATTTGAACGCCACTCTCGCGGTATTCGTTTAACCGTAAAAGGCACTCAGTTACACCAAGCGACGCAGTTTCACTTTTCGGAACTGAGCAAATTGCTTGATGAGCTCAAAGTAGAAAAGCAAACCAATGAAATTCGTTTGAAGTTGACGCCTTCTTTTGCTTTCAAATGGTTAGTCCCAAAGCTCGAAAGCTTCCATCATGATAATCCGGATATCCAAGTACAAATCTTTGCGGAAGGTGCGCTGGTAAATAGTGAGATAAAAGACTATGACGTCGCAATTGACTATGGTCTTCATCCTTATAGAAATGCTAACGCGGAGCTGATTTTGGATGAGCATCTGCTGCCGGTGATGAGTCCAAAATACCTTGAGGATCATGGCTGGCTAAAAACGTTGTTTGGTGAACAAAAAACCTCAATGCCAGTGAAGCAATGGCAAGAGGCGACGCTACTACACGATGCGATGCCATGGGAAAAAGCGACGCGTGACTATGAGTGGCTATATTGGGCGTCAGCGATGGGGTTGGATTTTAAAACCGATATCGGACACTTTTTTAATCGAACGGATATGGCGATGTCTGCAGCCGAAGCAGGCGTTGGGATTGCGATGGCACGAATGGCACTGATTGAGGATGAATTGACGACAGAGCGTTTGGTTTCTCCATTCAAACCGATTCCTGCCAATGCAGGGTATTACTTGATCATGAACACACGTACGAATGCGACAGAAACGTTTCGTCACTGGTTACTTGGACAGTTGAATTAGCGTTTTATCTCTGTGATTCATCCCTACGTTATTTGTTGAAAAATTGGGCAATATAAGTTTTAAGCAAGGTAAGTGCTTTGCTTGCCGCTATTTGAGTGATGAAAGACAGGGAAGAACATGAAAGACGAAACGCTATCCATCCATTTTGGTTACGAAACTGACCCTACCACTAAATCTGTCGCGACGCCGATTTATCAAACAGTCGCGTACGAGTTTGACAACGCGCAGCACGGCGCTGATCTGTTTAACTTGGAAGTGCCGGGGAATATCTACACTCGCATCATGAATCCGACTAACGATGTTCTGGAAAAACGCATGGCGGCGTTAGAAGGCGGCATTGCTGGATTGGTCGTGAGTGCGGGGAGTGCAGCGATTAACTATGCAATTCTGACCTTAGCGCAAGCGGGCGATAACATCGTTTCTACGCCGCAACTTTATGGCGGTACTTATACCTTGTTTGCGCACATGCTCCCAAATCAAGGTATTCAGGTGAAGTTTGCTAAAGATGACAAGCCAGAAAGTTTGGCCGAATTAATTGATGAAAATACCAAAGCGGTGTACTGCGAGAGCATTGGTAACCCTGCGGGTAATATCATCGATTTAGAACGTGTGGCGGAGCTTGCTCATGCACAAGGCGTACCTGTGATTGTGGATAACACCGTTGCGACGCCAGTGCTTTGCAAACCCATCGAATTTGGTGCGGATATCGTAGTTCACTCTCTCACTAAATACGTTGGTGGGCATGGCACCACATTAGGTGGCGTGATTGTGGATTCAGGTAAATTCCCTTGGGCGCAGCACAAAGACCGCTTTCCTGTTTTCAACCAACCAGAACCTTCTTACCACGGCGTGGTGTATACCGAAGCGTTTGGTGAGGCGGCATTTATCGGGCGTGCGCGTACCGTACCACTGCGTAATACCGGAGCCGCATTATCACCGATGAATGCATTTATGCTTATGCAAGGGCTAGAAACGTTACCGCTGCGCATGGAGCGCCATACCGAGAACACACTCAAAGTGGCTGAATTCTTGGAACAGAATGACAAAGTCTGTTGGGTAAGTTATGCCGGATTGCCAAGTTCTGAACACTTCCATCTCGCCGAAAAATACATGAAAGGTAAGCCTTCTGCGATTTTGTCGTTTGGTTTAAAAGACGGTTATGAAGCCGGAGTGCGCTTTTATGACGCTCTGAAAATCTTTAAGCGTTTGGTGAACATTGGCGATGCAAAATCATTGGCTTGCCATCCTGCATCGACGACTCATCGTCAGTTGAGCGAAGCAGAACAAAAACAAGCTGGTGTGTCTCCAGAGATGATTCGTTTATCGGTGGGTATTGAACATATTGACGATATTCTAGCCGATTTAGAACAGGCACTAAACTCGTAAAACGATTCTGTTTTTAGCTTTGGGTTACCCATAGGCCAGCCTTTAAAAAAGCTGGCCTATTTTTATTTTATTGTTTAAATATCAAGGGTTTTGGTGTTTTTGGTTTGTGGCATTCCAAAAGCTCATAGAGGGTGAGATTTATTCTCTTGTCACGTTTGGGTTTGTTCCTGATGATGTGTGCAAGTATTACACATTGGAAGGGACTCAAATGTCTTACGTATTTCACCGTCATTGCCATGCCACGCTGCCAATCATCGATAGAGGTGAAGGTGTTTATCTATTCGATAAGCATGGAAAGCAGTATCTCGATGCTTGTGGTGGGGCTGCGGTATCAAACCTTGGCCACAGTCATCAAGCCGTTAAAAAAGCGATGTTGGAACAGATCGAGCGAGTGCCGTTTGCTCATACTGGATTTTTTACTAGTGATAACAGTGAGCGCCTAGCAGAATTGGTTTGTCAGCACATGCCTGAACAGTTCAACCATGTGTATTTAGTCAGTGGCGGATCAGAAGCGGTGGAGTCGGCACTAAAAATGGCGCGGCAGTATTTCGTGGAATCAGGTAAGCCAGAGAAAAAGCAATTCATCGCGCGTCAGCAAAGTTATCACGGCAATACCTTGGGGGCTTTGGCTGTCGGAGGTAATGAATGGCGACGTGAACCGTTCAAACCCATCTTACACCCGAGCCATCATATCGCCCCTTGCTATGCTTATCGTTATCAGCAGAGTCATGAGTCGGAATTGGATTACTCATTGCGAGCGGCGAATGAGCTAGAGGCAAAAATTCTTGAGTTGGGGGCTGATAATGTCATGGCTTTTGTCGCCGAGCCCATTGTGGGAGCCACCGCTGGAGCTGTGCCTGCCACACAAGGTTATTTCAAGCGTATTCGCGAAATATGCGACCAATACGATGTGTTATTGATCTTGGATGAAGTCATGTGTGGCGTTGGACGCAGTGGTAGTTTTTTTGCGTTTGAGCAAGAAGAGGCAGACCCCGATCTGGTGTGTATGGCTAAAGGGCTTGGTGCGGGTTATCAACCTATTGGCGCGGTGGTTGCGAATGATCGAGTCTACCAAGCTATTGCCGGTGGAAGCGGTTTTTTCCAACATGGCCATACCTTTATGGCGCACCCTGTGGCGTGCGCTGCTGCCGTGGCAACCATTCAAACCATCTTCCAAGATGATTTATTAACGGCGGTGAATCAGCAAAGTGCTTTGCTGCGTAATGAGCTTACTTCTGAATTGGCCCATTTACCGTACATTGGCGACATTCGTGGTAAAGGCTTATTTTTTGGCATTGAGCTGGTGGCGGATAAAGAAAGCAAGGCGCCTCTGAGTAAAGCCACATTGGCAGACAAACGCATCAAACAGCAAGCAATGGAAAATGGCTTAATGTGCTACCCAATGGGAGGAACGATTGATGGCGTTAATGGGCACCATATCTTGCTTGCACCGCCATTCATTATTCAGCCTCACCATATTGATGAGCTAGTTGGCAAACTCTCATTAACGCTAAAAGAGGTAGCGAAGGAATGGAATTAGAAAATCGATGTATACGAGAGCCTATCGCTATTATCGTGGCCCCAAACGGTGCAAGAAAAACTAAGCACGATCACGCCAGCTTACCCATGACAAAAGACGAACTGGTTGCAGAGGCTATCGCTTGTCAAACGGCAGGGGCTGCCATGATCCATTTACATGCTAGAGACGCCAACGGACGTCATTCATTAGACATCGACGACAACATGGCAATTTACTATGCCGTGAAAGAAGCGGTGGGACAAAACATGATGGTACAGCTCACCACAGAGGCGGTGGGCTTGTATTCTCCGCCACAACAGATGGCGTTAGTTAAAGCTGTGAAACCAGAAGCGGCTTCTTTCGCATTGAGGGAGTTCATCCCTGATCGAGCAAGTGAGAAAGAAGGGCATGCCTTTTTCCATTGGGTGGCAGAAAACAACATCGTGAGCCAAATTATTCTCTACGATGCAACCGACATTGAACGTTATTTCCAACTGCGTGATGCGGGCGTGTTACCTAAAACGTATCAGCATGCATTAGTGGTGTTAGGGCGTTATCACCAAGCTCAACAGTCTTCGCCATGGGATTTACGAGGTTTGAATTTGGCGCATTTTGTCGAGGAAGAAATTCGATGTGCCATTTGTGCTTTTGGCGCGCGAGAGCAAGACTGTTTAGCGAGTGCGATGTTACTTGGATTCGATGTGAGAGTGGGGTTTGAGAATAACCACGTCGATGTGGCAGGCGAATTAGCAATCAGTAACGCGGCTCAGGTGGAAGCTCTACGCGATGTGGCGCATCGCTTTGCGATTCCTTTACACAGTGCGCAAAGTTTGCGTTCAGCTTTGAAGTAAATCTGCTCGCGGAAAAGAAAAAAAGAAGAAAGGAAAGTAAAAAGGCTCCATCGGAGCCTTTTCGGTATTTGTCGTTAGTTCTCAGTTTGCGCTACAGGTTGACGAGCGGGATGTTTGATAAACACCGCGACAACAGCCGCTATCGCTAATGCAAAACAGTAGTAAGAATTGGCAACTACTTCAAGTGGCGAGAGGTTGAACACGGAACCTAGCAGCAGTACTTGAGCACCGTAAGGCAACACGCCTTGCACCACGCATGAGAAAATGTCTAACAAGCTTGCTGAGCGGCGAGGAGAGACATTATTCTCTTCCGCCAGTTGGCGAGCAACGCTGCCCGATACAATGATGGCTACGGTGTTGTTTGCCGTACAGCCATTGACCATTGAAACCAAACCTGCAATACCTAGCTCGCTTGCACGACTGTTCGCATGCTTAGAGTGGCTAGAGCCAAACGCGTGGATAAGGCTACTAACGAAATTTGTTAGAAAAGCAAGACCACCTTGGCGACGCATTAGTTCACTCAAACCACCAATCAGCATGGATAACAAGAAGATCTCTTGCATGTTACCAAAGCCTTTGTAAACGTCTTGGGCTAGATTAGTCAGTCCGTAATTGTCAATCGATGCCAAGCTCACGCCGCCAGCCAAAAGAATGCCAATCGACAGAACCACAAACACATTTACACCAGATACCGCTAGGATCAAAATAGTGATGTACGGCAAGACTTTTAGCCACTCAATATCGCCAGTTGCAGGCACTTGAGTCGCGGTACTGTTGAAAGCGAACACTGCAATCGCGATCAACGCCGCAGGTAAAGCAATACGAATGTTCTCTTTAAACTTGTCTTTCATCTCACAACCTTGAGAGCGTGTCGCCGCGATGGTGGTGTCAGAGATGATAGAAAGGTTATCACCAAACATAGCGCCGCTCAGCACAACGCCTGCGGTTAACGGTAAGCTCATTCCTGCTGATTCAGCAATACCCAACGCTACAGGGGCAACGGCTGCGATGGTACCCATCGAAGTCCCCATTGCTGTTGCGATAAAAGCAGAAATCAGAAAAATGCCCGGTAAAATCATGCTGGTTGGAATAGCGGATAAACCAAGGTTTACTGTTGCATCAACACCGCCAGAGGCTTTTGCTACCGCAGCAAAGGCACCAGCAAGCAGATAGATCATACACATTGCGATGATGTCTGGGTGGCCAACACCACGCATGAAGTGTTCGATTGAGCGGTTAAGTTTCTCTTTACTTAAAAGAAACGCAATGATGATGGCTGGTAATACCGCGATGGGTGCAGGCAGCTGGTAGAAGGCAAATTCCACGCCTTGCAAAGATAAGTAAGTGCCTACGCCAATAAATAGCGCAAGGAATACAATTAATGGGATCAGTGCGACCGCAGACGGTGCAACTGTTTTAGTAGTTTGTTGGGAACCGGACATGTAAACGACAATGTTAATGATAAGAGAGAAGAGCAGACTAATATCACATTTCTACATTGTCAACGTCTAGACGTCTAAATGGCTGTTTAAATTTTGCGCGTAAAGAAAAAGATAAAAGCTCGTATTACGTATCTCACTGATACCACGAGCTTTAGTTATGCGCCAATTAAGAGGCTGTCGTTATTGCATTGATTTAGCTTTTTTGCGTTTAACAATACCTAAAACCATCCACGTAAATAAGACAGCAGCAAATGCCCATACCAGATATTTATATTCGGTGTACAGGTTGCTCAACACGCTTAAATGTTCAAATGCAAAGTGAGTTAACAAGCTGAATACCAATACCCAAACCGTCGCCGCGAGGGCGTTACCGAGCAAAAACTCTCTACGTGGCATTTTCGCGATACCGCATGCAAGAGGCATAAATTGCTTCATTCCTTCAATAAAGCGGCTGACGACCAAGCACGTAGGGCCGTATTTCTGGATAGTTAATTGAAGCGTTTGCATCTTCGGGCCGGAAATGTAGCCTTTTTTATCTAACCACCCCTCAAAGTAATAACCGATTAAGTAGCCACAGGTATTACCAAAAAAGCAACTCAGCCACGATACCATCATTACCATACTTAGGTTCATGACTTGTTCTGACGAGAGCAAAGATGCCGCGATCATCAGTGATTGACCAGGCATCGGGATACCTATCCCTTCTAGAAATATACTGACAATCAGCGCAACGTAGCCATATTGCTCAAGCAAAGGCTTCATTGACATGAGAAGTTCGTTAATATGTTCCAAAAGCTTTCCCCTAATAAAAGCGGAACGAAGTTGGAGTGATACTCCGAATGTCCTATTGGGTCAATTCTTGTTTCTCACCGTTGAGAAAAACTGACATGCCTCTGATAATTGCGCTGAATCAACCTGCAGCTTGCTTTACTCGCCGCTACGCTCTTTGGTAGCGGCGAACTAGGGAGATCCTTATGACTCTTTGGCTTTGGTGAATGCGCCATACAAATCAAGGCGGCGATGACGTAAGTTGGTGACAGAGCCTTCGGTATTAAGCTGTTTCAACTTAGTCAAATCAACATCAGCGAAGATTATCATTTCGGTGTTGGCGCTTGCTTCTGTCAAGGTCGCATCGTGTGGGAAATAGATATCCGACGGTGAGAATACGGCAGATTGTGCGTACTGGATATCGACATTATCAACACGAGGTAAGTTGCCGACACTGCCCCCAATTGCAACGTAGCATTCGTTTTCGATGGCTCGTGATTGGGAACAGATTCGTACTCGTTGGTAGCCATTTTTTGTGTCTGTCCAGAAAGGAACGAACACAATTTGTGCGCCTTGCTCGGCGAGCATTCTTCCCAATTCAGGGAATTCGCTGTCATAACAAATCAGTATGCCGACTTTGCCCGCATCGGTTTCGAACACTTGAACATTGTCACCACCGTCGATCACCCAGTCTTTTTGCTCATGGGGCGTGATGTGGATTTTATATTGAGCGTTAATTTCACCATCTCGTTGCAGCAAGTAGGCCACATTATACAGTTTGCCATCCTCGATGACGGGCATACTGCCAGCAATAATGTTGATGTTGTAGGTGACTGCCATCTGCGAGAAGCGGTTTTTGATCTCTTCTGTAAAGCTAGCCAAAAAGCGAATTGCTTCGACGGAATTTTGGTCGTTTTGCAAGCCCATCAGCGGCGCGTTAAAGAATTCAGGAAATAGGGCGAAATCGGCTTTGTAGTTCGCAAGAGAAGAAATGAAAAACTCAGCCTGATCGAGCAAGTCCTCTAAGTCATTCATGGCGCGCATTTGCCACTGCACAACACCAATACGAATCAGCGTTTTTTCTACATCATGGACGGATTGAATATCCTCTTCGTAGAAGAAGTTATCCCACTCCAGTAGAGTTGCGTAGCCTTTAGAAGCACTATCCTCTGGCAAGTAACCACGCATAATACGCTTTACATCGAAGTCATTTGCAAGCTGAAAAGACAAAATAGGATCGTGAAGCTCACGGCGTTTTATCTTGTCGATGTATTCAGCCACGCTCAATTCGTCAGCATATTTGTGGTAATTCGGGATGCGGCCACCGGCTAAAATTGCTTTGAAATTCTTACTCCGGCAAAGTTCTTTACGCGCATCATACAGACGGCGACCTAAACGCAGCCCACGGTAGTCCGGGTGAACAAATACATCGAGACCATACATGGCGTCACCGGTCACTTGGTTTTGGATGACGTTGTTCTCGGTGATGATGTCGGTGTACAGGTGAGGAAGTGAAAATCGGTTGTAGTCCACTTTGATTGTTAGCGCTGCGCCGACAATTTTTCCGTTATCCTCAATACAGATTTGTCCATCAGGAAACTGATGAATGAGATCCATGATGGTCAGGCGTGGCCATGAGCCACCAACATCAGGAAAAACAAGGTCCATTAATTCCGCGAGCTCTGGGTAATCGGTCGGCTCAATGGTGCGTAAAGAGAGTCTTGGCGTGTTGCTGTCCATATCCTACTATCCATTTATCCTTTTTAAATAGTATGGATGAGAATGCCATAAATTTGAGCAGACAGATACCGAAGTCTTTGAGTTGTTTTGGTTTACCTAAACGAGCTTAAAGAAACAACATTAACTTAGCTTGCTCTTCAGCCATTCGTGAAACACCGCTACTTTTTTAGCCGAAAGGCGATAATTTGGGATCATCACGTAATAACCATAACCGCTCTGTAAAGAAAGGTTGAGAACATGCTGAATGTCCCCTCTTAAAATCGAATACTGCGCCATAAAATCGGGAAGCAAGGCGAGCCCTTTTCCCATTCTGACAGCTTCGCAAGCTAGGTAAAAATGTTCGACGCCTACAGGTTGATAGGTAACGGGAGATTCTACAGTGTAGACCGCTTTAAATTGCTCCCATAGCTGAGGGCGAGTGATTTGAGGTATAAAAGGATAATTGCTAACAGCGTGCACACTCTCAATTGCAGGAGCATTTGTACAACCGACTAATAACAATGTTTCTTCGCACAGTAAGTGGCTGTATTCATAATGTGTGGATAATGGAAGGCAGCGAATATGTAAGTCACTTTCGTTGCTCGAATCTTTGACGTTCCCATCCCCAGTACAGACTCTTACTCGGATGTTAGGATGTTGCTGGTGGAAGTCATCAATATTAGGTATCAACCAAAGACTGGCAAAAGAAGGGGTTACGTCCACGGTGAGTAATTCTTGCTTTGAATCTGACTGGATTAAGTTGGCAGTTGCATGCTGAATAAGCTCCAAAGCTTCTGTGACTTGCGGCAGATAACGCTTGCCTTCTTCGGTTAACTCAATACCACTCGCCCCTCTTTGTATTAAAGGTAAACCCACCAATTGCTCCAGCGATGCGATTTGTTTGCTTACTGCGCTTTGCGTAATACATAGGGCATCCGCTGCTTTAGAGAAACTGAGGTAATTAGAGACCGCGACAAACGTCCTTAATGCTCGAATAGAAGGGTATTCACTGCCTTTTAACATACTTCAGTTCCATTAAACTCTGCTTAGGCAAAGAGTAGAATATTCACGGCTTGAAGCAAAGTAAGATGCAACGTATGTGTGATTAGCTTCCTTTCTTATAAAAACTAGCTAAGCGTTTTTTTACTGATTAATCTACAAGAGTATTTTAGATGTTTATTTAATTTCTTTGAAAAATCTACAAATTAACAAGAATCTTTTTCACATCATCGATTAACCTCAATTTAGTATTGTTTATATAAAGTAAACAGACAGATCTTTTTTTCTGTTTTTGTTCGGCGTTCTTTAGAGGATTGTCAGTATTCTATAAAATTAAATATATTTTTCATTAATTTAAAGTTGGCATTGCATTTGCTCTTTACTATTCGAACCTTCAATGGAACTTATATTAGGAGAACGAAATGAAAAGCAATGTTGTTACTTTGATTAGCCTTTTTTCTTTAGCAACGTTTAGTACTTTATCACATGCTGCGGACTCCAACGATCATGGTGTATATGTTGGCGCCAACTACGGTTACTTAAAAGTTGATGGACAAGATGACTTTGATGATGACAGCGACGTTATTCAAGGTTTAGTTGGTTACCGTTTTAATCCTTACTTAGCGTTGGAGGGTGGTTACATTGATTTCGGTAGCTATGGTAATAACCTAGCAAATGCCGAAACGGACGGTTACACCGCAGCACTAAAAGTTACAGCCCCTATTGCTGATCGTGTCGACCTTTACGCAAAAGGCGGTCAAATGTGGTACTCGACGGATTACAACGTTGCTGGCTTCCAAGGCAACAAAGATGATGAAGGTGTATTCGCTGGTGCCGGTGTTGGTTTTAAAGTTACTGATAACTTCTTAGTTAACGCAGAATATATGTGGTACGACGTAGAACTCAATGCGGAGAATGTCGCGAACGGTGCAAACACGGAAACAGACTTTAACCAAGCATCACTAGGTGTGGAATATAGATTTTAATATTGTTAACAACTCTAAGCCCTAATAAAAAGCGAAGCCTAAATAGCTTCGCTTTTTCTGAACTCAATCTAGTTGAGGATAATAGAGCGTTTTTTAGAATAATTGTTCGTGCCTTTTACTGTCACTCTACTATATTTAGAGCATTTCTAACATGACTATCTAACCTTCTTACTAGTCTCGAAAAACAAAGTTTTATCACTCTATAAGTAATACTCGATAGGTCGATCGCTGCGCTACCTGACATTACATTCATGTGACCTAAAATACCGCGAACGTGTTCTGTATACTCGTTTTTTAGTTTTGAGATGTACGCCATAGCTTTAGCTAGTTGATCCCAAGCAGTAAGGCCTACAGTTGCTATTTGTTGTATTATATGACCCAGACCTGAAATTCTTAATAAGGTCAAAATTGAAGAGACTATTTTACTTACCCAACCATCAGTCATCCGAGCATTATATCTATTGTTGAAGTCAAGAAATACGTTGCGTTCTAGGTAAGTTTGAGATTTGGGTTGTAGTGCCGACCACTCATTACTTGTAGCGGTATTGACATAACCCGGAACAGATTTTTTTCCTAGTCCATGAGCGCAGAAGTAGATGCCAGAACTTCCATCTAGCCGATACTCAATACCACCGTGAGTAAATGGCCAAAGAGGAGACATAGGAACTGGATCTGCACCATGAGTGCAGCGATATGAAGAATCTAACTCCCTTCTTGCGTATGGTTTAAAGCCAACTTTTGGTGCGCCAAAAGTATATAGGTGTACGCTATAGCCGTACTGACTCTTCACCCAATCTGCCGCTAATGAAGCAAGAGCACCACCTAAACTATGACCTACACAGTGTATTGCCTTCGGTGCTTTCATGTTCTTTTTCGAATAACCAGCGATGTATGCTGCAAGTTGTGGCTTTATCGTATTGAAGAGATTTACAAAACCTGCATGTACCCTGTAACCGGATGAGGTACCTGATATCCCAATGTTTCCATCGGTCATAATGTCGCCGATGTTTACTTGAGTGCCACGGAAGGAAAATACCAAAGTATCGGCAAACTCGCCCTTACCTCGACCTATCGCTACAAAATCTGATGTCATTCCACCAAATCCCATAAAGCCACTTGTCGTTCCTTTTTTGACATCATTCCTTAGATCAAATGTAAAAAACTTTGCTATATAACCACTAACGTTACGAACATTAGTTGCGAATACAGAATAGGGGATTTCTGCGATTCTAGATGATAGTTTTGGTGAGAGTGATTGCATTCTTTAATTTCCATATAAGTCAGAGTCAATATATCCAAATAAATCACATTGACTATTTACGTAGTAGTCATCGTTTTCGTCATCATCAATTGAAAAAGCAAAGTACTTAAGAGGGTTTGCTGCATCACAGACTAGATTAGCCATATTGTTTTTTACGTAATCCTCTATTTCATAGCCATCGAACGAACCTTCCCAAATAATAACGCTTTCATCAATATCTAGTTCTGTGGTTAAAACAATAGTTACATAATGTTCAATAAGCGGGATCTTAACGCTCTCTTTGTTCTCATACACAGGAGAAAATTCAAACCGACCATTGCTGTCAGTAAATGTTGATAAGTCTATTGATTTTCCTGAAGCGCTTAAACCAATATTAAGACTAACCTTTTGGTTATTAATCGGCTTCCCTTTTTTTGTTATCACACCATTGATTTGTGGTGTGTATTGGTTAACTTTATCGTTATTCAATATACTCTCTCCAAAACTCATATTAATGCTCAACAATATGATTGTAATAAATCCAAATAAGTAATTTCTCACATCGACTTTTTTTCATTTTAAAAATCTATAAATCTATATGTATTGTGTGTTTTTACAATATTTAATTTTAACTATGTGATTCATATTGCATTGCTCTGTAACTTGTGAATTTGAAAATTACATTTTTAGATTTATGTTTATCTATTTGACCGATTTTTATTAGCATTAATAAAGTTTAAATCTGGAAAACTCAGTCTGCGCTAATCTTAGGTAGTTATATTGTATTGGATTTTTGAGGCTTTCATCAGGTAATGTGAAAGCAAAATAAACGAGAGCTACCGAATGATAAAAACTCTATAAATACTAGGTTTCAGACAATGAAATCGTATTGAAAACAGTTAATTATTCGCTTTGTCAAGAGGTATTTTTATTGCTTTACATCGTAATGCTAGATTGACTTGATAATTTATTTTTCCGCCAATTGTGATAACCAAGAGCAAAAGAAAAGGCTTATTTAGTATCTTTTGATGGTTAGTGATAAACCCAAATTGTTCTACTTTAACCCATCATAATTCTATAACTTAGATTTAGCACTCGTAGTTGTTGATAACTCAAAAACTTAGAACACTTTAAATCGAAGAACATATAGACACACTTTTGTCCTTGGATGAGTTCTTCTGAACTTCCGTGTAGTTTTGGTGGTGTATTTATGAGCGTATCGTCTGTTACTTAATACTCAACGAGTTTTTAAATCGGCGTACGTTCAGAGTTATGCAGTAATGCTCGTGAAAAGTTATCAGGTAGCATGAGTGCGTGAGAAAAGAAGACAATGTGGATAGTGGGTTGTTGATACAAAAAAGGCCACCCGAGGGTGGCCTTTTCCAAACGTTTGGTGGAGCTGGCGGGAGTTGAAATGGTTTCTCAATTCTCATAAATTCAGTGACTTATAACGACATTGCCAATTTGGTGTTGCATCAAATGTTACATTAGTTTCCTGCTTCAAAAGGAACTGAACCCGCGTCCATGTATTCCTGAATTATTTAAAAATGCTAGTTTGTTATAGCAATTTAATCTAAAGCAATAGCGCTGACACTGAGTATTTTACCCAGCCTCACCATCCATTAATAGCGATTTTAACGCATCGGAAGAAGAAGGGAGTAGTCCGACTTTTAAGCCAAATGGTTTGAATACCTTATTGAGAATCTCTGTATTGTAGCTGCCCCGATCATTCTCTATATCTGAGAGTGTTTTTCTTGAGACATCGACAAGTCTTGCAAGCACATCCTGTTTGAGTCCCAGTATCTTAATGCGTAAACTTTTCAACGCTTGGCCTTGTGTTAGCTCTCCAAGCAATAAGTGTTTGATGATTTTGTTTGCCTCGGTTTTGCGTTCTGATGGACGAGTGGAGGGGGAGATTTTTGAGACTCTCTGACTTATTGAGGTTTTGGGTGATGTATTAACGACATGGCTCTCTGATATCTCGTGAGGTGCATCTCGATTGGCCCTTAAACGAGCTATGACCTCTTCTACAGACTCTCTTTTTTCTGGAGCAATTTTATTCATAGCAGCCTCGCTTTATCAGATCCTCTAAGCTTATGAATTAGTTATTAATGTTATGAGTAAAAAATTACTCATAACATTAATTCTTAGATGTTAATGAGTATTTTCTTACTCATTTAGCTTTTATCTAGATCTCTGAGGTGATCAAGTAAGTATTCTGTGTAGTAAAGCGGCATCACGATGTGTTCTCTCTCTGTTGCTGGAGAGCCTTGAGTACCTGTAAGTTTGATTGTCTTGTGGGGCTTACATTTCTCGATGTAGGATTGCAATGATTTCGCACGGGTTCGCTTACCGCTTTTTACTTCTACAGGTACGATTCGACCTAGGTCATCAGCGATAATGAACTCTATCTCTGCTCTTGCGTCTCCCCAAGAGAAGCTTGGTTCAATACCTAGCGCAGCGATTTCCTGTTGAACATAGTTTTCGGCGATATATCCCTTGTATTCATATCCTTGCTGTTTGATTTCACGGTAGCCAGTGCCGAGCATATGGTTCAATAGCCCAACATCAAAGAGAAACAGCTTAACCGTATTTTCCTTCTGATAAGCAGCTAAAGGAGAACGAGGCTGCCCTTCAATAGGATGATTTTTTAAAGCAAGCCGACACTTGTGAAGCCATGTGATCGCACTTTCATACTCAGCATAGCGAGACTTGCGTTCGTGAACTCCCTTGAATTTAAAACGTTTAACGGAGTCGTCGAATACCGAAGATAGTTGAGCGGGAATGCTTCGAAATACAGATTCGATGAGCTGTGCATCCACTTTTCCAGAGTACTTTCCGAAATCACGCATGTAGCCCTCAATTAAGTTCCTATGGACTTCAGACACGGCTTCAATGCGTTCAATAATACTGAGTTCTGAGTTTTCGAACCATGAGTTTACGGCTTCAGGCATGCCGCCAACAAAATAATAGTCGGTTAGTAGTTCGATTAATTTTGTATGAGCTGCTGGAGAATTCAGCTTTTGGTCAAACGCTTTTTGCAGTGCTTTTTCTCCAGATGCCCACAAGAACTCCCTGAAAGTCAGTGGCCTTAAATTGTGTTGCTCAACTTTTCCAACGGGAAAGGACGTGAGCAATCCGATATTTGAACCACTAGCAGCAACATAAGCTTTGGGAGCCTTTTCTGCAAAGTACTTAAGAGAGGTGACCGCTCTTTGACATTCACCAATTTCATCTAAAATAAGAAGATCTGTTGATGGCTCGAAGATTTCTCCTGTTAATAGTTCAATGTTGGTGATGACGTCATCAGGGTTTAGAGAGCCTGAAAAAGCTTCAATTAACTCAGGGCTTTCTAGGAAATCGATTCTTATGACATTTTCGAATGTACTTCCTAATAGCTCCTGTAATAAGAATGTTTTACCAGTTTGTCTAGCACCGTCAATCAGCAAAGGCTTCCTTGTCGGCTTGTCTTTCCAGGCGAGTAGGTTTTCAAGTAGTGTTCGTTTCATCTAGCCACCTCAGTTAAAGTGCTTATCTGGTTGAGTGTATATTACACAAAAATGCGCAATTAAATGCAAGGTATAACATTTTTTGCGCTTAAAAGAGGGGGGGGGTGACATTTTTATGCGCGTAAAAGTGTTTTGAGTAATTTCTATGTGAATGATAGTGTTGGGGCTGTGAGGTGATGGATCTATGCATCATTTCTGTTTGGTTGGTTCACAAGGGTAATGATCATAGTGAGAAGGCCCTAGTGGGCTTTCAGATACCAAAGTTTCTTGCTGGCTAGCTCTTATAGGTAATAAGCTTTATTAGTAAGTAATCCACTAGTTAAGCGTACAGAACCCTTGGCGTTAGAAATGAATGTGGTACTACCGCCTGCGATCACTTTCTCTACAGCATCATGTTGATGCCCTGCAACCCAGAACCTCGCTTTTGAGATCAACTCATTACTCAACCCTGCATGGTAGTAGGGGGCATAAACACTATTGGCATTTTCTTCTGTCGCGAAAGCTTCTTTAGAAGGAAGATGATGTGAAACAACAAGATCTACTTTCTCAGGGAGGTTATTGACGAATGCTTTGTACTGCTCTTCAATTATAGAGCTGTCAATAAACTTAGCGTCGTTCATCAACTCAGAATATACATTTACAAGCTCGACCGAATAGGTGTGAATGGGAAACCAAAGGGTTCCACCGAAGATAGTGAATCCGTTCAATTCAATCGACTCATTGTTCAAAAAGAACAGGTTTTCAGTGGTATCGCTATGAGCCTTAAGCTTTGCTAATACTGAATTCTTAGAAACGTTGAGAGAACCAGAGTTAGTATTAGATTCGCACTCACTTGTATATCGGTAGGATTTACTCTTATTGCTATACCATTCATGGTTTCCAGCAACCATGATGACCGCCTTAAAGTGGCGGCAAAGTACATTCTTTACGTATGCTATGCCTAATAGACCGTTTGCCGTGTCACCAGCAACAACCAACGTGGCTTCTTTATCGAACTCATGCCAAAAATCGCGGCGTATTCCGTGAGTGTCCAGGTGTAGGTCAGAAACAACGTAAAACTTCAAACTATCATGGCCTTAAGATTGATTGACTACTTCATGCATGGTACATGGATTATTTGGATTAGAGAAGTGAGCATATGCGCTAAGCATTTCTACTCAAGGTACTTGAAGGGTGCTTTTGAACAGGACAATGATTGGACGTGTTGTTTGATTTTTCGGCACTAAGATTTAGACACTAACTTTTAGTGTCTAAATCTTAGTTGTTATTAACAATTTGAAATTGTTAGTTTTTAGTTGAGGTGCTTTGATTTGGCAACATCGTTGAGGCTAGCAAAAGTGTTAGTGTGCTACCGTAACTACGGCAGGCATTTTTATGAGTGAGGCTTATATGAAGAGCGAGGTTAAGGCTAAAAAAGTGATAACGAGCAAGCCGACTAACATGATCGTGACGTTGCGCTAGATGGGGTTATTGACTTGCTCGATTACGATATCTCTACCAAACACAGGTATGGTAGTTTGAAGTAACTGAAGCCCTCACAGAGCAGCTGGAAGAGAGCATTGGTGACGAGCAGGTTGACCTAGACGGAAAGTATTAAGAATAACCCCTATTTGAGGTTGCACAGCATAAAGCTGTGCTTTTTAAGCGGCATACGCCGCAGTAACGAGTGATAGACATCATGCACAATATCTTTCTTGCAGTGTATCCTCTAATTCTTTGCCCAGAATAATTTCAAAGTCAGTAAATAAAGCGACGGGACGAGAAGTATTGTCTTTCTTCTCTATTTGGATAAACCCTTTCGATGATAGTAAGTGGAGTGTACGTGACAGTTTACGAGTATTATGACCGCTGATGTCCGCAAGTTCAGCTAGATTTTCAGGCTTTTCCCTACTCATCAGGAGCATTAGCTCGATATTTTCATTACACAGTAACTTTGATACTTCATCTAGTGATGTGAACCAAAATGTCGGTAGATGCTTGCTATGACTAATGTTGCCTGCGGCCACACTAATCATGTGCCTACGAATGAGGTCTTCTGACATAACTCCAATACGAGCTTTCATTACTATCCCTCCCAGAACGAAATAACAAAACCCTAGTGTATAAAACGCTGCTCTGAAAGAAAAAGTGGATAGTTATATTCAACGAAAAAACGATACCATCGGACACAACTTTCGAGATCGTGAGGATAATAGAAACAATGAAATCCTAGTATCATTGAGCCTTTTTTCGGGTCACCCTATCCTAAGGTCTACGAGGCTCTTCACTAGAAAAACACTTGTGTATTAGCTGACCAATCAAGACTAGAGAGTTGGTTTTCGTGTGACTCATGGGGGGGCAAAGTAAACTAGTTGCAGTGTTAGTTTGCTTTTCTTTTTATATGTTAGAATAACAGCATGAGTAAATAATCAATGCTTACAATGTCAGAACAATTATATTACAAGCTTTTAAAATCTACTTTTGAAAATGCACTGCTTCATCTTTACTTTAAAGTCAGCGCGTCTCAAAGCTTTGTCAAAGAAGAGCAACGCAACAAAATCCTCATTGATTTCTTAAAACCAAAATTGAAAGAGCAACGCTATTCACTTATCAAAAAGAATTTAAAAACCATCTGTTTAATGAAAAACAAGTTTGGGTCAATCGAGAAATATTTAAATGGGATTGTACAGCAATATAGTTCAATCAAGAGCAAGAGTGATGTAGACAAACTCTATGAGTTGCTTGAGCAGCTTGAGAAGGCAGGGTTTGAAACAAAGTTGATTGAAGAAACTCCAACACAGAATCAAGATGTTGTTTATTTAGATAGAGCACACATTAACAACTGTTTCGATGAGTATGACAATCACCAGGTTGCGCCCATTTCTTTGCTCATTCATACAGAACAAATAGTTAAGTTCACTCAATCCCTAGATGAGCAAGCTTATTTTGAATATGAAGTATTTCAAGTTAATAAATCATTGAAGAGCTATCACTATCGCTTACACCCTCGTTCCTGATTGCTGAACATATAAAAATAATAGTTCCAAGTATTTCGAATATTTCATAATGTAGTCTTGGAACTTTTCTGTACCAAATGTTTAGTTATTCGACTTTACCTTGATACATATTATAAAAATACTTCAAGAACAATATGTTAAGAATTACGCCTTTTCTACTATATCCTGGAAGAATCCTCATAGGATGTTGTTGGTTGCCAATTCATTGGTGCGGATAAGCATTACATTTTCCAATGTCAGGAACATCACAGGGCTTTGTTAAGTAATTCGGATAGATAACCAAACCACCTGAGCATTGTAATTTCTCATGTATATCTTCCTACCAAGCGACTGCTTCACTCTATACATCGTACTTTTTGAGAGTAAATGCTTGCAATAACGATATCGCTTTTTCACTTTTTGTTAAAGCCGTAAAGCTTCTGGCAAACTACCGCTAAGATCCGAGAGTGGCTTTTTCTTGTAGAGATTAGCGGAACAGCTCGCTTAACCCGTATAGTATTGTGACAACTCCTTGTATCATAAGCTCCATCACCAGATATCTCGATAATTCTTCGGCGTGTTTGATTTACAAAGTTAAGAAGGACTTCTGTATCGTAACATGAGATAAACTCAGTTCTTCTGCGATTATTTTGTGAGTGCAGCGTCGGATACTAAATGCAAATTTGCTCAAACTCTACGCATCCGTCAGTACCATGATTTTTGACCTTCCGTTTACCTTCGCCATAAACCTTGAGGCTGCCAGTATCAGTGGCTAGGTATTGTATTGCACCTCCAGTTTTTGTCTCAAAAGAGACCTCAACTTGTTTAACTAAAAGACTGATACAAATGAAGTATGAGAGGGTAAGAGTAGTATTAGACAACATAAACAAGGAATCGATAAACTGATTACATGCTAGTGTTGTTGTTTTTTATTCACCTTCAGTACGGTAGTGATGGCTAAGTCGATGAATCGACGAGGTCTGCTACGGTTGATTAACGCTTTGTTGTACTGTTGCAGTTAGTTTTATTATAACTAGGTCTCGCATAGGCCTAAGATGATTAACTGATATACACGTTTAGCTGTTAAGTTATTGATTTATTTTTAATCTAATTGCCCCCAACCAAACCGTTGAACTAAAACTTACCAAACTTGGAAAGGCTATGGAAGATAAATAGTTTATTGACGGTAGCGAAAAAATAAAAATAGAATAGACAATATCAAGTCAAATAAAGATATGATATTGTCTTAATTTATTAGTCGATTTGATAAGTTAAAATTTGATTTCAGTATTTTTAATGAAACTTTCAAATATAATGATCTAAATTAATTGTATTTAACCTTTTTGTATAAATTTAATGAAAAGCCTATAGTCTTTAAAGATAAATTCACAATCTTTACAAAGGAATTTTTTCTTGATTATAATTTTCTCTATAAACTTTCTTTCTATTCTATAGCATCCAAAACTAGAACAGTTTCTACACTTCATCTAAACCTCTTCCATTAATACATTATTTTTAAAAAGGAATTTATTTACAATAGATTTCATACTTTCTGGTTTTCCATATAAAAAACCTTGAACAAATATACAGTCATTTATTTCTATCAAATGATCATGTTGCGCAATGCTTTCTATCCCTTCTATAACAATTTTATATTCTAAGTTATACAAAAGATTAATTATAGAATTTAAAAGTGAGTTGTCTTTTAATTCATTTGGAACTTTATCTAAAAAACATTTATCTAACTTAACTTCATATAATGGCAATTTTATTAGATTGCTTAACGTAGAATATCCCTTACCAAAATCGTCTAGGGAAAACCTAAACCCTAGCTCAACCAAATCATTTATTATCTCAATTTTATTTTCATTTTCGACAAAAAAAACATTTTCAGTTACTTCAAATATTATATCTGAAGTATCAATTATTTTTTTTATTATTAATTTATTTAAATAGTGTTTTAAGTTTTCATTTATCTGATTTGGTGACAAATTTATTGATAATGTCACATTATTATGAAAATATAATTTATTTTCGTAATAATCTTTAATTGCATAATCTATAACTCTAAAACCGACAGAATCAATTAAATCAGCAGACTCAGCAGTTTCTATGAAAACATCTGGAGGAATATTACCTTTTTTAGGGTGTCTCCACCTAACCAAAGCTTCTAAACCAACTAATTGACGATTCTTGATATCAAACTTTGGTTGATACTCAGTATAGAACTCATTATTTCGACAAGCCTTTCTCAAATCATTTACTAGATCAAATTCAATATTAGCCTTCTGAAGTAGACCAATATTATATTCGGTATAATGTGACCTTCCTTTTTTCTTGGACTCATACATAGCTAAATCTGAATATTGTAATAAAAGATCCAATTTATCTCCATCGTTTGGATATTGAGAAACACCAATACTAGCAGTAGTTTCTATTCTTCTATTTTTTATAAAAACAGGCTTATTTATTGAACGTGATAAATTGTTAATCTTACTTAAAATGTCAACATTACCTTGAAATATAACAATGAATTCATCGCCACCAAATCTATACAAATTATCATCAATATCAATTCCTTCAGTGATATTATTAGATATTTTCTTTAGAAACAAATCACCAAACGAATGGCCTAACGTATCGTTTATATACTTAAAGCCGTCCAAATCAATAAACACTAAATAAAAACTGTTGAGACAAAATGTTTTTCTAAAATCGATTTCCAAACTTCTTCTATTTGGTAAGCCTGTTAAGTAATCGGTTTTTGCTATACTATCAATTTTTTTATTTGAATCTTTTAACTTTTTTTTCTCTAGCAATACTTTATTACTATATTTAGTCAATATACGTGATATTTTTCTATGTAAAAAATAATATATAACAAATGAAAGAGCTAATAGAATAGAGAATGAGCTAACTATTGTTTTGATATCTTCATATAAGAACTCTTTAAATAGATATTTAAAATCATCGTTTAGTTCATATTTGAAGTTTTTAGCCATAGAGAGTGATATATTTATCCCATATTCACTTATGGTTTTGTCAATATAAAGAAACTCACTGCTGCTATCTAATTCAAGAAAGTTGTTATAGATATAATCATAGAAAAAATAAAGTGAACTTTGACTGTTTAAGTATCTATTTTGTTTAACCTTTTGGTCATATATAATACCGTTATGAGTTGAGTAGACCCTATATTCAATATTGTCATCCAAACTTGAATTTTCTAAAAGATTAAATATTTCATCATGTACACGTTCGAGAAGAAACTCGTTAACATATCCACTTGCCAAATATAGTTCTGTGTTAGGTATTTGTTTTATATACGATACTTTGTTAGAACCAAATTTAGAAGGTACTTTATATCTATACATTCCACCATTGATAGGGAAGTTTTCAAAAAAACTATTAGAATATTTATCTTTAAGATTATCATTAAGTTGGTTAAAAATATTTGATTCTATAATGTTCTTATCTTTATAGTTTACTATAAAAACATAATTATCTTTGAAGGTTGAGTTAAACTTATTTACTTTTTCTTTTATAAAGTCTTCTTCTATACTATCTTCATTAGCAAATTCAATGATGGCAGTATTTTTCTTAACACTCTCGATAAGT
Source organism: Vibrio sp. 811 (assembly GCF_033339195.1). Classification (NCBI taxonomy): domain Bacteria; kingdom Pseudomonadati; phylum Pseudomonadota; class Gammaproteobacteria; order Vibrionales; family Vibrionaceae; genus Vibrio; species Vibrio sp. 811. The sequence continues at coordinate 27,571 of NZ_JAWOUB010000018.1, read as the reverse complement.
TCGTTTTCTATTAAATTTATAATTGAATAAATAGAGGCTGAAATAGACTCTGCCTCTTCTATTAATGCATTTCTTTTTTCAACTAGTTTGTTTTCACTAAACTTATCAATATATAATGAATATTGCTCTAAATTACCTACAAATACTCTAAAAAAAATTATAATAAAAAAAGCCAAAAGCAAAAATAGATAAACGGATAAATTAATACGTGAAATCTTATTATTAATCACTGACATATTGATATTAGATTTTTTTAAATAAATTAATGAAAATTTTTGGAGTCATTCCATAAACAATTTTAAACTTCTTTATAAAAAAAGAACTACTGGAAAAACCTAATAATTTCGAAGTTGTAACAACGCTTTCTGTAGATAATAATAATTCCACTGAGTTTTCAAGTTTAACTTTAATCACTAATTCAGACATTGTCACATTTAGCTTAGACAAAACTAATTTAACATCTCTAATACTTAAATTTGACTTTTGACAAAGCTTATCAATATTCCAGTTTATTCTTGGATGTTTTTTTATACACTCTCTTATTTTTTCTAATGTTGGTTCATCTGATTTTATCTTGGGCAAGAAAAGATCTTTTTTAATTAGGTCTAACAGATAATTTTTATAATATATTGATGATAGCTCTAAATCGTTCTTTGTTTTTAAATAAATATAATAATCACGCTTGGACATGATTTGCTTTAAATGACTGAATGATATGACTTTAAGCTCTACTATTTCTTCTTCTACAGAATGATGAATAACTTCTCCTTTCGGAAGATAAAGGTAATCACCTGGTTTAAATATACATGAAAACCCGTTATACGATACAGCGCCACTCCCTTCTTCAATCTGGATAATATGTTCATTCTTATTGAAGTAAGCGCCTAATTTACAAGGTTTAACTTTAACTGATTTCATGATGCAAACCTTTTCGGTGGATTTTTATAATATCCCTGATAGTATATTTTGTTAGAACTTTTTAAATGTTGTTTTATGCTTGAGTCAACGCCATCAATAATTACGCCAACGTTACAAAATGGAATTAAAATTTGTGCTACATGCTTTTCTAAATCCTTAAATGAGTACTTTTTGTCTATTTTAATATAATCCCAATCTATATAACCTAAACATTGATTAAAAGTTTCATCTTTGTGACAAAAAGAGTCTAAGCAAAATTCAATTCCATACTCCTTGAGTTTTTTTATTGATAGATACAAGTCAGGTAGCATATTATTTTCTATTTCATTAACTTCTATCACTAAATTTTTGTTATTAAATAAAGAAATTCTCGTTATGAATTCATCACTCAACAATATATTTGCGGTGATATTAATACTAAATTTGTTTTTTTTATTGTTTTGAAGTTTTTTAACAATATTTAATGCTGACTCCATTATTATTTCATCGGATACAGTCATATCTAAAAACTGCTCCTCATAATATCCATCAGGTATAGTGTATAAAACCTCAGAGAAAGCCACATCTCCAGTTTCACTTGAGTAAATAGGATGCAAAAAAATACTATTTGAAATGCTACTTTTTAAATTCATATCTCACTACACCTTTTTTAATATGAATATTTTTTTAAGCGCAAGATTAATCACCTCTTAAAACCTAAGCAACCAGTTTTCTATTATTAGCCATGATATCTATTGTTATTTATCACCCTCAAACGTACTGTCATTATATTGACATTAAATTGACCGTACATTAACAGATAGCTTATTGAACATTTAAAATCAAGAGTGCATTAGTGTGGTCTATGTTTAAGGCTTTGTTACGTAACTCGATGAAACTAAGGCAAGAGGTGATGAGCTGTACGACAACACAGTTGATCCCCCTAGTCTTATGGAGAAGCCTCGTTACACAACAACTAACTGAAAACAGTACAGCAAAGTGCTAATTAATCGTGGTTCACTCACTTTCTGGATTAATGAAGGAGTTATAAGCGAATAGAAGCAAAGCAAACAGAACAAGCGTGGCAGGCCTCGTCAATTCAGCGACCTCGCCATTACTGAGCCGCACCAGTTATCTTGGACCCTTAGTTAAGTGAGTAAAATCACTAACGAGGTGAATCATGACAAACAAGAAAAAACTTATTATCCATTCTTCCGAATTTAATACTTGAGATTGCGGAGAAAGTCGGCGCTGCTGTTGCCGCTAGATAACTATCTCTCCATGACTCTCAAATCTATGGCTGGCGTAAAGCCGCAAATAAAAACTCCAGTACTGCTGAGCGAGAAAAAGAGGTAGGAGTAGTAAAAAAGGCCGCCACCTACTTTACGGAGAATCTAAAGTAGCTTGTGCTTCGAATTTATGTTTGAACATCTGCAGTATTTCCGTGTATCTCACATGGCAGAGGTGTTTGGCATATCGCGAAGCAGGTTTTACTACTGGATTAAGCATCGTCATAGAGACTGCCTGCGAGAACAAGCCCGTCAGGTATTAGACGACAAAGTCAAAGAGGCGTTTGATAACCGCAAAGGCAGGGACGGTGCTAGACGTATCCAGATAGAGTTAACTGATAACGGTAGCAGGCATAATGTGAAGACCATTGCCAGTAGCATGAAACGTCAAAATCTAGTAGCGAAAGCTGCTCGTAAGTTTAAATGTACGACGGATAGCATTCATAAGTTGCCAATCGCTCCGAACTTGTTGGAACAAGACTTCTCTGCAACTTCCGCCCAATCAGAAATGGGCGGAGATATTACGTATTTGGCGATAAGTGAAGGTTGGTTATACTTAGTGGTAATCATTGATCTTTATTCACAGCAAGTCGTTGGCTAAGAGGATGACTGCAACATTAGTCAGCGATACTCTTTCAATTACCTTATTCCATCGTGGCTTTCCTGAGCGAGTCATCGTTCATAGTGGCCATGGTAGCCAATATTGCTCGAAAGGTTATCGAGAGCTGATAAGTACCTATAATCTAAAACAAAGTATGGATAGAAAAGGGAAATTGTTGGGACAACGTTATATAGAGAGTTTCTTTCATGCCATGAAGGTAGAAGCTGTACTACATGAGCTGATAATGTCGAGAGAATAGATGCGTCAATTGGTCTTCGAATACATTGAGGTTGAATATAATCGGACGAGAAGGCACAGTGCTCTTGGGCGTCTAAGCCCAGTTAACTTTGAAAAGCCAATAAAGTCGCTTAATGCAGTGTCCAGTCTGGCTGGAGCTTCTTCTCGTATCTTCATTTAGTTGAACGGAGAACTATGTTCTCCGAATGACGAAAGGCTGAGTCAGGTATTATCCGACTCGTGTTTGGGTATATAGGCAAAGGTTGGTAGCGTTCAAACGCTACTGCGAGAACACTGTTCTCGCTCAAATCATCAAAAACTAAAGTTTGCTCATTTAATTAATAGATAAAAAAGCTCTCTTAGTGCCCAACTCTCTGGTGAAAAATGTGTTACCTATTATCTTCATAAGTGGGTTTGTCAGAACCAATGGACTAATGAATTTAAGCTCTGAAACACTTTTGCCCCTTTCTGTTGTATCTCCGAATCCAGTATACATTTTGCCAATGTGCGTTTGGCTTACTAAAGTTTATACGACGAAGTCTGAATGTTAGACTTTCTAAAATTATGCGCCATTTTGCAGTCTAATCTCCCATACTTCTAGCTAACATACTGATTATCAATTGAACTACGATAAGAAAGACGAACGCATTATAGAACGATAAAAGACGGCTAAAAGCCGTATAGAGCGTTAGTACGGGCTTGGAATCAAAGGTAATCTGCTTTGGCATCTATAATTTAACTCACTCAATGATTATCTCTCCACTACCACCTTGGCCGTCTCCGCTCGCTTTAAATCGAACTTTGCGACCCTTGTAAATTGCATAGGCAAACAACCCAGTTAATAAGGTAGCAATCCACGCAATAAGCATTAATTCTCCTCCAGTTAGCATTGATTTCATATTGCTGGAGATGATAGATGCGATAGGTGTTGGCTGATTATTCTCAACTTTCTCAAGCTCTGCCTCAACAAGATCCCAGCTCTTGGTATTTCGAAGCCGTTTCCATAGCTTTGAGTTGTGCTCTGGCTTATGATTCTCAAAGCGAATAGTAACTATGTTTCCACGTTTAATGTTTGTATCCAACAATTTAAAGAAATCTGAATCTTCTTCAAATATAAGAACAGCTCTGCTCATCCTAAAAATCCTCAAAAAATGATTACCAGCTCAGTGGTAAGCTCGATAGTCGGTTTTGAGTATACAGCCTTTCGCTAGCCATATCTTGCTCTGTGTCATAACGCACTGCAAGTATATGTTTTTTAGTTTCTTTCTGGTTTCAACATATGCGGGAGTGTTCGCTCTGATTTCTCTGTATACGGCTCTAGCTCTTAGGCTATTTCTTTGGTGTTTCTTCATTTTATCGGTTATTTACAAAGCCAGAATTTATTTCGTTTGGTGTGGTAGTCGAACTCCGAGGAGCGAATCCTCTTCTAATTTGAAGCTTGCGAAAGTGGGGCAATTTCATGCGTTTTTATCTAGCCAGCTTTTGTCTCTCAATCGGGGGCACGTTTTGTAGCCGCCCGTCTTACTTTAATGCTCAAAGCCTTTCATATCATGCCAGTTTTCAATATCTTGGAGCGCGTAAATAGAAGAGGCGAATGTACTAACAAGTGAGCCGAACCATCAGTATTGGACTCCGAGTTAAGTGAGTTGGACTGCCACCTTTCCCTTGCTCGATCTATCGAGTTTAGTGGAATGGAGGAGCGTACCATCTTATTACCTTCACTGCAGGCACACTAGGGCCTGAGAATTTGAAACGACTCTTTGCCCCATTCCTTGTTTCGACCGATTTAACACAGATATCACCAAAGCCTCATTTGACTTATTTTTCCAATCTAACTGCGTGACCAAACTCAGTGTGCCACTACATTTCTATGGGGTTTAATCTGCTATCGATTTTTATAAATCATTGGGTGCAAAATCACAGGGTGAATATCTGAAAATCAGATCCCTTGTACTTCTTCATAACTTTGTGACATATATGAACCGTTTTTTGCCACTATCCAGTCTCAATAGGTTCTGGATAGTGGCTGGTTACCCTTTATCGAAATGACCACTCAGTGATCGCAAAGTCCACGATTTTGTTATGCCGTTCATTTATTGCTTCACTATCCCACACTGGGTTCTCGCTATCTTTAACGAAAGAAGTAATCTCAGCCTGTTGGTTGAGAATGGGGTTCTTTCTGTAAGACATTAACTTATCGGCAAATGGTTTGTTTCCGATGGACGCATTGTGCGACCCTGATATGAGCATGAGGTTACCAAGACAATTGAGGTATTCAGAGCTAAAGTCTTCGGAATATTCACCCTGCTCATTTAATTCATATCCTGTTTCGAGACGACTTCCATCAGTAGGCTTGCGCGGTGCTATATGTTCAATTTGTTGGTTAGTAATCTTGAACCCTTCGACTGAATATCCCGCTCTCTGAAGATAACTCTCGTAGCTCCAAAGTAAGTAGCTTAGGACATTATTTCCGTACATCCCACCATGTAGATAGTTCTTCGTATTTGTATCACTCCAATACCATGTATCGTTGAGCTTACTTGTTATTTTTTCTGACAAGACAGCATTGTTGCCATCGTAGGAGAGCAGAATTTCATTGAGACGCTCTTGGATATTCGCCCGACTATTGATGAGCTTAGCCCTAAAGGTTATCACTTCAAGAATGCGGAAAAGAGTTGGGAGATCTGAAGAGTTATAACGGTAGCCCTTAATAATGAATGGGTAAATGTACGCGGGGATCCCAAGTTTAAACAGCCTTTTCGCATACAGACTCTCTTCATGTTGAAATTTATCTATGGCCACGAATGAATCGTTTAAACTTCGAACGTACTCTTTTATCCAGGTAACTTTGTCATCTTTGTTGCGGAAAGCTTCCTTCAAGTCATCCAAAGTGCGGTAGGCATACCCCTTGATATACGCATTGTTGTGGTAAATCAGCACACTATCTTCATTAATCCGCTCTATGTTGTTGATTACCTGATAAATGCGTTTAAATATGTTCGATACAAATTCGATATTGTTATCAACATCGTCAGCAGGGCTATTCACGTACATCTGATACATGAAATACGATTTGACCTTTTCCATATTGGTCAATTCTTTGCCTCTATTATTTTCCAGCTCAAACATCAGAGCCGCATCCTTCTTACCCTCCAACTCGATGATGGTAAGGTCGGTATTTTCAAGTTTCTCTTGGATACTGACAAGGCGTGCGGTATCAAGTTTAGAGAGTTGTTTAGTGAAGTATGCCTTCGCTTCAAGTAGTTTCTTTTGTGATGGGGAGTAGGCATCAAACTGATCGTGATTTTCGACAATTAGGCAGTCATAACAACTTCGATCATATTCAACTGGGCGGAGTTTAATATTTTTATCTCTGATGAAAGCTTCTTCAGTGTCATCAATGTCAAAATCATGCTCTGACAAATCATTTCGTGTTTTTAATACATTGAGTAGAGAGCGAACAAATATAGTAATGGTAGTGACCCTTTGCTGGCCGTCAATGATTTCGTATAACTTGTTCTTTTCAACGCATTCAAGAAGAATATTCCCGAAAAAATAGTTGTTTTCTCCATCTACTTGCTCATAAAGATCTGACAAGAATTCATTCCAGTTGTTCTCTCCCCAAGCATAAGCCCGCTGGTATACAGGGATCTCGTAACTAACCTTGGAGGGCTCAAAGAAAGCCAATACTGTGGTTTGATTAAAGTTCATTTCACTTCCATTACTAAATATTATAAAGTTTTTAATATCAATAGGTTAATCATAGCGGATACAGGAAAAGGAAACAGCGAATAATGCAGTATTTTTTGATTCATTACATTAGAACCCATATTTGGGCTTGTAGTGGTTCACTAAAATTGGCCACTGATATAGAGTTTTCACATATTTTTATTTATGCGAACAAGGCCGACACTGATGGTATTCGTAACTCAGAAATGTCCAAAAGTGAGTTGTGTTGGTTTTTGGGAGTGCCAGCATCTGCCTACTCGTGATTCGTCACAATCAAGTGCGTGTTTCTGCCAACCCTTTTCAAATCTCGAATCGCAGCTTCTTTTTTCGCAATTCGCAGGGGGCGATCTGAAGTTATAGTATTGTTGATAATGTCAATATCATCACGTTTTGTATGTGTGAACTCGATAACTCCGTAGTGGGTTCTAAACTCCCCTTTACGCCCTGTTGTCATGATAGTGATTCGATCAAGCATCACTTGGGAAATGACACTGTATTCAGAGAGTGCCGATTCTAGAGAGATGTAATTGTACTCTCCCCGTCGCAAGCATTTAGCAATGTATTCAATGGTATAATCGCCCTTATGACGACTGTATGAGAATACATAAACACCGTTGCACACCCGCTCTAGTACTCCAGCTTTCACCAAACGAGGTAAACTTTGCTGGAATGCTGTAAGTGAATCATCAAAAAATAATCTCCTGAGGTCACTTTTTCGGTAAACGTGTATACCTCGCCTATCAAATTTATGCAGGCGTTCCAATGCAGCCTTAATCTTCACTTCAACGCTCATAAGTAGTCACAAAAAGTAAGTATGACATATATTTTTGTACACTTGTGATTGAAGATAGCAACTGGTGATCGCTAATACCCTTCCTGAACCCTGATTGGTTTTTCCGAGTTAGGATCCTAACTTGGAATTTGTAGTGATGATTGTGGTTGCTATGAGGCTAAGGAAATGGCGACACCAATAGTCAAAAGCTGGTCCCCATTCTCGGTAAGGATCCTAACTCGGAACTTATGGGGATGATTATGGTTGCTTTGAGGTGAGGAAATGGCAGCACTAATCGCCAGATGCGATGTTCATTCTCGGTAAGGATCCTAACTCGGAATTTATGGGGATGATTATGGTTGCTTTGAGGTGAGGAAATGGCAGCACTAATCGTCAGATACGATGTTCATTCTCGGTTAGGATCCTAACTCGGAATTTATGGGATGAATATGGTTACTTTTAGGCTAGGAAAATAGCAGTACTAAGCGCACAGCCAGACTCCGATGTTCATTCTAGGTGAGGATCCTAACTTGGAATTTGTAGTGATGGACGTGGTTGTTATCAGGTTAGGAGAAACAGCAGTACTAATCGCAGCCAGACTCCGATGAGCATTCTCGGTTAGGATCCTAACCGAGAATTCATGGTGATAAATATGTGGTTCTTTGAGGAGAGAAATCGCAACACTAATAGCCCAGAATCTGATCTTTTTCATTTTTAGTTAGAAGTTTAACTAATTATTATTTTCTAATTTAATAATTAAAAAACCAACCGTTTTTATTTAATAATTAAATGTTAATGTAATTTTTAAAATAGTGATTAAAGGTCCTTTACAAAGAGAATATTACTTGATAAATATAATATTCATTGAATTTATCTATATATATCAAGAGGGTTGTCGATATGTCTCAAGTTCTGGTTTTTTCTAAACGTAATCGTGAAATGAGTTATCTATCCGTAAGAGAAGAACGTGAAACTAAGCTCAATAATTTTAAAGTGGTCTACAATGACATTTCAGACGAAGAGGCATTACATAGAGCAAATTCTATTAATTTAGATGAAAAGAACAGTGTTCCCCAAGTTCGTTCAAAAAGACAATCTATTAAAGAAAAAAAAGAATGTCGAGTGCCTGGCTTATATGGCTGTAACCGTTACAAGTCAAGAAAAAATGAGACATTCAACGTATTCTAATGCAGCTCTTTTTTTGCACAACGTTAAAGCCTATTGAATTGTGTTAGGCAAGTGATAAAAGCCTTAAAAATTCCGTCATTAAAGCAGGTGGCAAGAGAATTTGCCAAGATTGGCAATCAATGTGCCAATGCTGGCATTGAAAGTGCCAATAGTGGCAGAAGAATTCTTGTAATAAATTAAGCTTACTTTGGCTTAACCTTCACTTTTTTAAAATCTAACGTTATATTAGAATTATAACTTTATAATAGTTATAACGGTTATAATAGTTATAACATGAAAAATTAATAAAATAAAATTTATTTTTATGTATTAATTTTATTGCCAAGGAAAATTAATAGTAACTTTGTTTTTATTATAGATGAATTAAATTTAGAGTAATGTTTGTTACTCATGGATATTTAATTATTTTCTAGGTTTTCTTAAGGCAAAGGTACTTTGTCAAAATTATCGACTTAAGTAGTCAACTTTAGCGAGATGTAAACATCCCAGGGTAGTATCAACAAACATCCCGTTTTCTGATACCAGACGGGAATGAAGTGTTTGCGGTCTCATAAAGTAGGGTTCGGATTTTTATGATACCCAACCGATTGATGATACCAATTGTGATGCCAAAAGGAGTGAATAGTATGGGACGGACATTCGCTTATTGTCGTGTATCGACTAGCGAGCAAACTGTGTCAAATCAGATCTTAGCTATCAGAAATGCTGGCTACGATGTTCAAGAACACCGAATTGTACATGAAACAGTTTCTGGTAGTGTGCCTGCAACTGAACGACGTGAGTTCAAAATGTTGATTGAGCATAAACTAGAGCCAGGGGACAAACTAGTTGTATTAAAGCTAGATCGACTTGGCAGAGATAACATCGATGTTCAGCATACGATCAGTATGCTGTTAGAGAAGGGCGTTACACCAATTTCTCTGGATCTGCCAACCGCTGATCTAAGCTCAGCTGAAGGACGATTGATGCTGCAAATGTTCTCAGCATTTGCTGAATTTGAGCGAAACCGAATTCGAGAGCGGACGCTAGAAGGTCAGGCTAGGGCTAAGTCTGAAGGTAAGCGGATTGGTAGACCAGAAGCACTAACCACTACTCAAAAAGTCCAAGAATGTAGGGCAAGGGGGCTGAGTCAATCTAAGACAGCAAATGCTCTTGGCATCTCGATCCCAACGGTTAAGCGCCATTGGAATAAGAAACTAACGGAAAGTACTCAATGAGAACAATGTTCCATGATACCTAGAGCTACCAGAAGTAGTTATTAGCTAAGAAGTTTAAACGATATTGTAAGAACCTTGTTCTCGCTTAGCTTATCAAATAATACCAGGTTCTCTCGCCGACATTCAGTGGAAGTCTTATCTTTCGCTAGTTTTGAGTAAGCTGCTAATTGATGCCTGATAATCATATCGAGAGTGAACTGCTCTTTACTCGGAACAATGTTCTTATGCTAACCCTAAAATAGTAAAGATTGGTTATTTGATTAATCAATAAAAAACTGTGGAAGAACAATGTTCCGAATGATAAGTCAGAGAACCTTTCTTTTAATAAGAGAGGCTTTCAGAGAGTAGTGCTTGTGGAGTTAATAATTAATACTCAACAACTAGCCTTCTAAAAATATAATTAATTAAAAGTCCTGAAGAGTAGTTTTGCAATTAATAATAAAAAGGCCGAGATAAACTCGACCTTTTTATCCAACGCTTAACCGCCAGTTGGCGCGGAAGTAACCATCTATTAGCGGATAAAATAGTGATACATTTACTTGTATTAAAACTAATTTTTCTTTAAGCCACCAGTGAGGTGGAAGAAATTACTTTTACTGTTAAAGATGAAGTAATATTAGTTTAAATATATCTTTAAGCCACTTTCTAGATAGAAGCTCTGCTTCTTGCTACGGGATTTAATATATTAGATTGTTTTTTCTTAATCAAGAGTTTTTTCAACTTGACTAAAAAGTTTTTTATGTATAATGAAAAACATTAAAAACTATATTGAATTAAAATTTGTTAGTTGAGTGGTTTTAATTGGTGTGTATGTATCATAAACCTATTTGAACACCTAAGTTTGATACTGCGAGAACATTGTTCTCGCTAGGTTCCTAAAAGATGAATGTTATTCAATTAAATTAGCGAATAAAAAGTCGTGAGTAGAGGGCGAGTGAAAGATTTAGAGCAATGGGCAGTGCCTCTTGGCATTTTCAAAGTGCAGTAGACTCCGCTAGATCCCCATCCCAGAACGCTCTACCTCTTCATGCAGCTCTTTCCAGTCAGGACAATACTTGGCGACTAGTTTCCAAAAGTCTTTGCTATGGCTTTTTTCTACGGTATGACATAGCTCATGAAGGATTATGTAATCCATCACCTTATTGGAAAACTCCATGCAACGAGGGTGGAACTCCAGAACATTGTTCTCGGTGCAGTTAGCCCAACGTGCATCAAACTTTTTTATGTGGAAAGTCGTGGCTTGCATGCCCGTTTCCTGCTGCCAATAGCGTAAGCGAGAAGCGATTTTTTCTAAGGCTTTCTGTTTGTAGAAACGTTCTAAAGCTGGTTTGAATCGCTCACGGCTGACGAAGTGGCCTTCGGGAGAAAGAACTTTAAAACGGCTTTGGTTAAACTTCACTTCTACCGTCGATAACTCTGGCGCAGGGATCACTTCACAATAGAAAGAACGACCACGGTAGGGCGCTCGGCTACCTGTGACGATTTCTTCTTTTAACGGTTGATTGACTTCCGCTAAGCGCTCTTTAATCCATCTTGCTCTGTAACGAATCAGCTCACGTTGCTCATCCTCAGAGGCACTTGGGCCTCTGAGAAGAACGGTCTTACCTCGTTCTACAGTAACGTAGTGGTGACTGAGTTTTGAGTCGAGCTTAAATTCCCACTCGATTTCAGTTGTACCGTATTGAAAAATTGGCATGTGTTTCTTTCGTCATTGATGAAGCAAAGGATCAGTTGTTCAGCATAATACTGAAAATTTCAGCAGAGTGCTGACGTGCTACAGTCATATCCCAGCCGCCAAGACCACGTAAAATAGTCCTGATTGTTTTTTTGATCTCATTATGAATATCAGTCTGTTTTTTCCATATCGGTGACAACATGACTTCAGCGATATCAGGGTGGCTAAAGATGCTTTTAGTCCATGCCAAAGCTTCTGCTTCCTCTACCTGTTTTTCCAGATAGTTGAACACGGCTCGCTCTGTTGCTGTTCCCAGGCCCATTTCAGATGGCTTGGCATCTTTATCACGAACACGCTGAGCAAAAAGCTCTAGCTGTTCAAGGAATAGAGCTTGTTCAATACGTCCTTCACGTTCATCTTGGATAAGCTTTTCTAGCTCTTCTTCCAAGTCACCAAAGAAGGCGGGATCTTTACCTTTCCCCGTTTTAATGGTGTGCTTGAGTTTGTTCTTCATGACCAACGCGGCACTCCCCGCACTTTTTTGTTTGCGGAGTAGATCCATATCCGCAGCATCCAGAATTGAAACTTCACGACCTAGTAAGCTCTTAACTTCACTTGCTTCTATATGCTCGTCGAGCATGTTTTTAAGCAGCTCAGATTCAGATGCCGTAATGCGAACCGTATCGGCACTCTCAGGCATTTTGTTGCGCAGTTGGAGTTTTATTTCATTCAGTACTTTGAAGTAAGGCTGATATTTATATGCGCGTTCGTCGGGTAACACGATATCTAAGCGGCTATTGAATCCAGCGAGAGCAACTAAGAAGTCTTCAACAATATCTAGACGAGTATCTGGGTCTAGGTAGAGATCGGCATCCTCTTTGTAAGGTTCAGGTTGTTTCACTGGGTTGTGCTTTTTCGGAAGAATGTCTAACACTTTTGTCAAAGCAGATTGAAGGCGTGGTAACTCCGCTTCGACGTCCGTCCATACTTGATCGGGTTGTACGTCACCCCCATAAACTTTCAGCGCTTCATCTAGGTACTCAACCACACCGAAATAATCGACAATGTAGCCTGCTTTCTTGCCTTTTCGAGTTCGGTTTACACGAGCAATAGCCTGAAGCAAAGTATGTTCTTTTAGCGGTTTATCCAAATATAAAGTGCTGACAATAGGCGCATCCCAGCCAGTTAACAGCATGTCAGAAACGATGATTAACCCAATGTTGTTAAACTTGGTTTCTTCTTTGGTATTAGCGGATTCATCACCATAAGGCAGCTTAAATTCCTCATTCACCAAGCTTGGGATCTTTTCAGATGGTACGGCTATCGGTGTTTGGCCTTGTTTGAGTTCCCGCTTGATACGCTCTTCGATAGTTTCAAGTTTTGAGGTTGAGCCTGATGCATAGTGAGCTTGTTGTTCACTAATACCTGTACGCTTATCTGTCATGCTACCGAGAGAGATAACCACTCGGCTTTCAAAGGTCGGCAGACCTTTGTTTTGACGCTCCTGCATGATTTGGTTCAGTACGTCTTTATAGCGAACAGCCATATCACGCCCGTCACATACCAGCATGGCTTTAAAGCCGCGAGGTTTCACACTTGATAGAAAATGTTCGACGAGATGGCGAGCATTCTCCTCAATACGACCGATAGCACCACGACGTTTTTTGAGTAACTCTTGCTTTAGCTTTTTCTTACGGGCTAGAGGCTCATTACCAAATTCATCCTCAAAAGCTTGTTTTAGCTTTCCGTCGCTCCCCCATTGCGCCATACCTTCAAGATATTTAATAGGCAGTGTCGCGCCATCTGCAACCGCCTCGTCGAGGCGGTAAGTATCGATGTACTCTTTACCGCCGAATGTACCCAAGGTTTCTTTATCGTCTTTAAAAAGCGGGGTGCCAGTAAAAGCTATGAACTTCGCATTAGGTAAAGAAGCACGCATGAATGCAGCAAGGAATCCATACTGGCTGCGGTGCGCTTCATCAACCATCAAGAAGAAGTTGGGCTTGGTACTCAGAACACGAAAATCAACTTTCTCTTCGCTAACGAGTTCCCATTTGGCTTTTTTAGGGTTGCCATTAGCATCAGTTTGACCGTGAAGAACATTGTTCTCCTTTAAAATCCAGCATTGTTCTTGCCCAGAATCATCCTTCCTCAAAACGCGTCTGACACGACTTTTAGAGTCTGCAATGGAATCCTCATCTTCAGACTCTTTTGCGGCCTGTATCTGCTTACCATCGCTTTCTTGAAACTTTTGAACGGTCGAAGTGAAAATGGTGCCGTAGTCATTGCTGAGCATGGCTTCTAGACCTGCGACGGAGTCTGCTTTAATCGATTCAAGGCCGACATTAGTAAAGGTATTGTGGATCTGACGGTCAAGGTCAGTGCGGTCGGTAAGAATCAAAATACTTGGGTTATTGAAACCAGAAATTTCGGCTCGCATTAAACGGGCAAGCAGCGCCATCGTCAGTGATTTACCACTCCCTTGCGTATGCCAAACTACGCCGCCAAGTTCTTGGCCTAATAGCTGTGGGTCTTTACCCTGTAGACGGAGTAGCGTCTTCTCTACTGCACGCCACTGTTGGTAACGTGGCAGCTTCTTGATCATAACGCCTTTTTCAATTTCATACATAGGGTAGAAACAGACTAAACGCACGAAGCGGGAAGGCTCGAATAATGCCCACAGTAGCTTGTCTTGCTCTGTAGGGGGCTTGCCTAATTGATTTTCTAATTCGGTAAGAACAATGTTCTCATCAGGCTTTTTCGGATCAAATTTGTAAGTTAGATAGAACTGTTCTGGTGCATAGATCGCGCCATACTTGGCTTGGCTGCGATTAATGGCGGCACAAACCATATTAAAGGCAAAGTGTTGAGTGAAAGTGCCTTGGTAGCCATCAATTTGTGCAATGCCTTTGCTGAGCTTAATTGAGCTGTTCTTACACTCAATCAAGCCAAGGGGTAAACCATTAATGAATAATAGTAAATCAGGCTTAAAAAGTTCATCGTTGATATTCTTACCGACATACTGATCAATCACATGGAATAAGTTACCCTCGGCACCCGTTTGATTGATGAAGCGGATGCTACGAGGTTGACCATTTTTGTCTTTTTGTTGCAGATTCGATTGAAACAGAACATGCTTCCAGAACGCATGGTTAGCCAGCATTAAGTCGCTGTTATGCTCAAACCATATGTCTTTGAGCTGTTTAATCGCTTTGTTTGCACCGTTCGGAACCTCGGCCAGCCAAGGGTTAAGGGCGTGTAGTCTGTCAGTTAACACCGACTCTAGAATAACAGGCTCGGTCTTGTGTGTTTGCTCTACATCGCGACCTTTAATATGCTGATAACCAAGAGTTTTTAACCATTCAATCGCTGGGCGTTCTACCCCAACTAGCTCTGGATTCGATGATTCAGCCTGACCTGACATACCTTATTCCTTTATTTATTGTTATTCATTTTTTATTGTTCATTTAAATTACGTTTTTTTGCTTTTAGATGCCTTCGCTTGAAGGCATCATGAAGCAATAGCTAAGCGGCTTCAGTTTCCTCAACAGGAACTCGCCATTCGCCCGTAAGTAGCTTCTGCATTAAGCCTTTTTTAAGTCTCCGAGTCTCTTCAATCTGCCTGTTGAGCAATATTAGTTTTCTGTCCACTGTGGATAATATATTTACTATCTCATATTGCTCTGCTTCTTGTGGTACCTTTACAGTTACTAAATTGAGAGTTCGACCAGAAACTAGAGGTTGAGCGTTTCGACTCGCGTATTTATTCAGATCTACGGAAACCAATAAATAATACAAAAATTCAAAACTTACATTGATTAAAGTTTCAGTAATAAGGAGTGCATTATCTGTTATCCATGACTTTTCGGGAGTAATATGCACTGCTCCACAATATTCACCAACTCGCCCAATAACTAGTTGTGGTGAGTTGAAATTAGCTTTCGAATGATATCCTGAAATCCCATTTCCACCGAAGACAGGAATACATCCTTCTTTCATGTTTTTTTTACTCAAAGAGTCACCACTTTTAACTTTAATTACCTGAGATAAAGTGGTTTTTAGCCAACCTTTAGGGATTTTACTTCCCTCCAGTGTTTCATAATCAGTATGCGGTTGCCACTCTCCATTCTCGTCCTGAACACCGACACCTTTTGAAAATAGCTTTTGCATTAAGCCTGTTTTCAGCTTTTCGGTTTCTGCAATTTTTTGGTCGATAAGGTCGATTTTCTTATCAACAGTTGAAAGGATTTCCGCTATTTTTTGTTGAATCGCAATATTTGGCAAAGGTATTGAAAATTCTTTTATCTGTTTTGCGCTGATGTGTGGAATTCCACTGCTTGTTTTTACGCTATCAACATAGTTAGTAAAAATCTTGGATCCTATTAGTTGATGTAAAAACGGTAGATGTAAGCCTTCTTTTGCACGAATTCTAGCGACTCGTTGGACGAGTAAACTAGGGAGATCTTTAGGTGATACAAGAGCATAATTTCGGCCCACTTTTGAACCATCCATTGAAATGACTAAGTCGCCTTCCTTAAGGTAGTATTTATCAAGGTCAGTAGATGAGTTAAACCAAAATTTGTCGATAGTATCGTTATTTCTTATAGCATTTTCTGTAATATTGATACCACGAAGCAAGCGTATGTGCTGTTCTGTTGTTGCGACGTCAGAAAATTCATTGCTCTTAAATGCAAACCCGCTTAGTAGATCAATCAATGGACCAATTTTTTTTAGTGTATAAGGAGACTTTTTGAGCATCGATTTACTTCTCCAATCCTAAAATAGATAAGTATTTTGAGATTTGAATTTCAGTATCAAGGAGCTGCTTTTCGATATTTCTTAGATGATTAAGGCATTTTTCTACATCTATAATTTCCTCAACCTCTGACGTGTCGATATAGCGACTGATATTCAAAGTAAAATCGTTTGCCTCAATCTCTTCAAGTTCAACTACTCTTAGGTATTTTTCCACTGAAACTGAGTCCAGTAGATTGGAAAGTCTATCTTCCGTTTGCTCTCCTGCATCAACTAAAGTTTGTTTCGCTTTGCTGTACTCGGTTGTGATACGTTCGATATCATTTTCACGAAGATAGTTCATCGCCTTACCTTCACCAAACTCAGCAGATGCATCAACGAAAATAACCTTGTTCTTCAGTGCAGCAGGTTTGTCTTTATTGATGATTAAAACCGCAGCCGCAATGCCTGTGTTGAAGAAAAGTGCTGGCGGCAAACCAACTACACCTTCGATCAAGTCACCTTTAAATTCATCGTTGCCGATAAGCATACCTTTACGAATTTTACCCTCATCACCTTCACGGAAAAGTACACCGTGAGGAACGACAACGCCGATTCGACCATCATCTTTCGTTGAGGCAATCATATGCTGAACAAAGGCTAGATCTGCTTTTGTCCTCGGTGCAACGCCAAGACCAAAACGACCATAAGGATCTTTAAGGTCAGTGCTGTATTTAACATTTCTTTCTTTGCCGTTATCGCCAACTATTTTGCCGCCATTCAATTCCAATGGTTCCCACCAGTTTTTGATTGAAAATGGAGGGTTGGCAATGACACGGTCGAACGTTTGAAGGCCTTCGCCATCTTTATGTAATGGGTTTACGAGAGTATCGCCGCGCTTGATGTCACCATCTAGGTTGTGCAGGAACATGTTGAGTTTGGCAATTGCCCATGTTCCTAGGTTCTTCTCCTGACCGTAAAGTTTACAGTTAGGTTTACCCATGATGGTGCCATTCTCGTAGTTCTCTTTGATGTGACGAGCGGACTCAACCAACATGCCGCCACACCCACAGGTCAAATCGTAAATTTCATGGCCTGGTTGTGGGTCAATCAGCTTAACGATAAGTTCTACAACTTCATGAGGGGTGTAGAACTCGCCGCCTTTCTTACCAGCATCATCAGCAAACTTGCCAATCAAATACTCGTACGCATCGCCAAGTAGGTCGGCTTTGTAGAGGTTTTTATTGCCCAGCTTGTGCTGGTTAAAGTGACGGAGTAGGCGAGTTAGTAACTCATTGCTGAGCTTCTCTTTATCGCCAAACTGAATGGCGGTAAGCACTTTTTCTAGTGATGGGTTTTGATGTTCGATTTCAGCAAAGGCTTCATCGATGTACTCACCAATATTTTCCGTTCTTTCGATCAGCTTGTTCCAACGTGCATACACAGGAACGAACTGCTCTGGGTTATCTTCCTGAATGAGCGCCATTGCATCTTCGGCGCTGCAACCTTCCTCTTCCATCACGGCTTCTACACGCTCGTCAAAAACGTCTGAAAGACGTTTTAAGAACAGGAGGCCAAATATATAGTTTTTGAAGTCTGAGCTATCTACGGTGCCACGCATGATGTTTGCGCTGCCCCAAAGCCATGTCTTTAGCTCTTCAAGGCTGATTTTTTCTACTGCGGTATTGTTTGTCATAAGAATCTCTTAAACGTTCACGGCTCGCTCAGAACCTTGGTTTGAGCGAAGAACAAAATTGTGGGCATTATAACGCAACAAGCTTCGATTGAGAGGCTTTAGATCCAGGAATTGAGCGCTGTAGTAAGATTATGATTTGATGTGGGATATTCCCTGCTACCTTCTGAGTGTCGTGGTAGCAGGGCAGTGTTGGTTGTTAAGCTGCGGACTTGGTAGTTTCAGATGGGGCTGTCTTAAAGTAAGCATAATTACGAGCGTTTTTATGCAGCTCTACTTTTGCTTTCTTGCTACTGCTGCGGAATGTCCCAACTTCGAAGCCTAATGAGTTTAAGAGTCTTTTCAAGTATGACGTTGCCTTGTTTGGCTTTGCCTCTTGGTGAAGAGGCTTGCTAATGTGTAAGCCATCTTTAAAAGCCCAGTTTAATACCTCTTGCTTCAAATAGCAGGCTTTTACAATCTGGCGAACATCGTCTTTGTGAATCCAAAAAGCGTCACCATCGACAGAAAACCCATACTTTCTCAAAATATTGTCATAGATGAACATCGCGGCAGAATGGTGCTTCGTTTCGATTTCCACTTTGTCACTAGAGCGATTCACGAACGGGAATGAATCAAACACACTTCGATTGGCTAAGAACTTGAAGTGGAAGTTAACGTCATCTTCTGTAACCTTTTTCACTCCGTAATCCCGCTTGATCTGAAACTTAGTTAAAGAAGCATTATCAGAAGACGTCCTTCTGTCTTTAGTCCATAACCAGGAAGCTTGTTCTTGAGTTAAATCAGGTGAGGATACAATCGCTTGCACTTCTAACTCTTTGTACGCTTTGGCTGCCAGAGTAACACTCTTTTGAGCAAACAGTTGTGCTGTAAAAGAGGATGGGGCCGATGTAGTCATGAAACCGAGTTCTTCCAACGTTAAATGTAAATGCAAGGCTAAAGGAGCGAAGAAGCGCTTTTTAACGTTGTTGAATGCAATGTTTAACTTGTCGGTTGGTTGAACATGGACTGTTGGTTTGTACGTCGTCTCTTTGGCATGTGGCGTAATGAAATCTTTGTATGCATCAACGGCAAACCAAATTTGTTTTGCTGTACGAAATCGACGTGCGAAATTAATCAGCTCTAACGGTGTCAGTGTCTTATCGCAGAAAACAACAACTTTATCAGTAAAGTGCGTAGTAATTGAAAATCCTGAACTTAAGCAAGGAGATGCCATGATTGCTTTATACTTCTTAATCTCTTCGTTTGGATTCTCCAAAAAGGCTTTTTGAGCAGGCATGTCTTTATTGTGAGCGTGAATAATTAAGACCCCCGTCTTTTAGTGCTTCTTCTTCACAATCTAGCCTATTAGAATCTTTATAGCCCAGTGATTGGGTTACCTGGCGAAGTGTGACGAGAGAGTCAAACAGAAATACTTTATCTTCATCAATAAGGCGCTCTTTGAGATAAACGTTGGAGAGGTACTGGTTTTTATCTGTTATCACAGCTTTGATTGAAGAGTACGGGTTCTCAGTGCAATCCAATAGCGTCACTTCGCTTCTTAACTCTTTGATATAACCCAAGCTGATATCTGAAAGATCAGCATCACCCACAATCAATTGTGGGACAGTACGAATGGCTTCTGACAAGCTTTCAAAAACTTGTTGCTTTGGCAACTGTTTACTTGGTTCAGAACATACGACAGTCGTCAGTACTTTTTCGAACTCATCAATGATAAGAATATCCGCCTGATTAAGCACAGAGCGAATATGAGATTTCCAAATGCTGTTTACAACAACCCCCATTGCATCCGCCTGTTCTAGCTCGCATAAATCTTGGTTGTAGCTGACTGCGAGATTGTCATTACAGTATTGTTCGACCAGTGCGGTCAGGTAAGACAGGTAAACGATCTTCTTGTTTTTGCTTCGAGCCGCCTTCGCTAATGGACCAAATAGATGCTTGGTCTTCCCTGTGCCTGTTGCCGCTCTTACTGCAAGAGTTTTGCTGTCGTTAATAAGCTGTGAGCACAGCGGAGAGTGCAATGAATCAACGGTGATGGTCTTAGTTTGAAGAGTTGGAGACATGAACTTTCGCACTCTATTGCGATTCTGTTCGAGTTGCTCATCAAGTGCAGCTCTCAATAACTCAATACTCTGAACGCCCTGTAAATCAGACAGAAAGGTGTTAACACATGCCTCGGTTGTGCTGTTTGTCAGAGGAACAGTACGAATCAATTGTCTGGAAAGCCACTGCGATGTCTCTTTGCACGGTGATAGAGAGTTGCAAAGGGTTAGATAAGTCACAGTGCTTCTAAAGTTCTCTAGGCTGTAGTAAATCCCTGTCGCGCTATCTAACATTGGAACACGACTTCCACAGTAGTTGCTTTTCATTAATCTAGCCGTTTGAGTCGGGAACAGCTTTGAATCGGCGACTAATGTAATCGTATAGCCAGCATCTAAATAATATTGGACGACATCCATCGCATTGCTTCTGTCGTTGCGTAGAGCAACGACTCGATGATCATTCGAGCGATGCTGAAGGCACAGGTCGAGCATAATGAAAACCGATTTAGCTTTTGAGGTTTGAAGTAGAGTATGTTCTGTAGCTTGAGATTGCGCGATGACGTTCATTTATTCTAATTCCTGCTTGAACGTAAAAGTGCAAAATTTCTAGATAATATATATAACTAAAAAATTCTGCACTTTTACCAGCATGCTAAAGCATGCAGTAAACAATTGATTTATTTGTGCTTAGTGAGAGTTTTTAGTTATGCGGCTAGTGCATAGAGACTGTTGTCGAAAAGAGACTGTCTTTGCTCAACAAGATGAGAAACGGTTTGCTGTAGATCTTTGCCCAATGCCATGGCTGCGATAATTGCATCGACTTCATGAGATAAGAAACCAACAGAGTTTGCACCAAGTGGAATTGACGGTGGGAAAGTTCCATCATTGATTTTGCGATGGAGAGTCGCTCTTGAGAATGGAACGCGCTGTAGAACGTCAGATTTACGTACGATTTTTAGAAGAGGAGTTGTATTTACAGACATAACGATAACCTACATTAATTCATGTCTAGTACTAACTTTATATTCCAATACTTACACTGATCCACGGAAGTTTATTATCAGTGAAGGAACACCTAGATGGGACTGAAGCCTATTGGGTTACAGACTCATTCCTTAACAATTAAAGGAAGGTATTCGTATGTAATGGAATAGTGAAGTCTTCAAAAAAGGCTCCGAAAGTTAAGTTAATACCAAAACAATAAACAAATAGTTAAACCGAAGTTTAACGGGAATAAGTTACGTTGCCGCGTAGCGGACTTTAAATGTCTGTTTCCTATGTGAAAATTAAATATTTAAACGCGATTTAAAATAATGCGGGCGATTCTCATCGTCAATACAAAATTACCCGCATCTCACTAAAATTGTGATATTTGTCACTTAAATTTTTGGTTTTGCTATAGTATTGGCGTTTTTAGAAGCATCAAGTATGAAATTACTCCACCAATCCATGATCTTTCGTCGCTCTTCCAGATATTCAGCGTTGTTGTAGATGTCACGGATTGTGTTCTTGTCTACGTGTGCCAGACACAGCTCAATAGCATCTTTGTTGAAGCCCTGTTCGTTGAGCGCTGTACTGCCGATGGAACGCATACCGTGACTTACCAGCTTTCCTTTCATTCCAGCACGTTTTAGTGCGGCGTTGACGCTCTGGCTGTTCATGTGCTGATCAACTGATGTTGAACTAGGGAATACATAGCGTTGTCCGTATGAGATGGGCTTCATAAAGTTTAAAAGTTGAATCGAAGCGTCCGAAAGAGGGATTTTGTGATCGCGCTTCATTTTCATTTTATCTTTGCTAATGACCCAAAGTTTGTTTTCGAAATCAATTTCACTCCATTCAGCGGCAGCACACTCAACGGGACGGGTCAGAGTGTGGAGTTGGAATTCAAAAGCGCAGCGGGTAGCAAGCTTGATATTGGCTAACGACATCGCTTGCATTAGATCACTAAGTTCATTTGGTCTGATAGTGCTCATATGAGCAGTTTTTGGCTTCTTAAATATTTGCTTTATCCCAATCAATGGGTTGGACTGAATCTTTCCGCAATTCGCCGCGTAGTTCATCACTTCATTTATTCGCTGACATACTCGCTTAACTGTCTCTAATGCGCCCTTTGCTTCTACAGGTCGTAAAACTTGAATCACAATTGGGGCAGTTAGCTCACTTATCGGCATGTTACCGAGGTTGGGAAAGATATGTAGCTCTAGAGATCGCCAGATATCGTTGGCATAGTCTTCGGAAACGTCATGCTTTTTTACTTCAAACCATTCTTCGGCAACTGATTTCAGAGTTGATGACTGAGCTATCTGTGCGGTAATGAGTTGGTTATCTCTGTGAGTTTTCGGATCAATACCTTCAGCGACATGTTGGCGCATTTCTCTTGTTTTCTCTCTCGCAGATGCGAGAGTAATGTCAGGAAAAGCACCAAGGCTGATGTTCTTGCGTTTTTTAGTTACTGGGTGGATGTAGTTGAAAATCCAAAGTTTTGCGCCATTCGGCTTTATACGTAAGTACAGACCGTTGCCATCGGCAAGCGAATATTCTTTTTCTAAGGGCTTAGCTTTGGTTACTTGAGTTGGTGATAAGGGCTTGATTTGCTTAGCCATTTTAATGGTTCCTTTCTGATGTAACACCAATTTGTGTTGTTATTGGTTAGTGTTACGCAGAATGTTACTAAATGACTGAGATTAAGTGAATCTCGATGAGACGCCCTGAACCACTTAAAGCTAGATGGGACAAGGGTTTAGAAAAGAAAACGGGACGTCCTGAGACGTCCCGTTACTAGTGATTGGTGGAGCTGGCGGGAGTTGAACCCGCGTCCGAAAACCGTTCATCATTGGTACTACATGCTTAGTCGATCTTTAATTTCGCCATCCACCTGCGAACCGACACGCTAATGAATGACTAGCCTGAATTAAAATTCGCCGTTCATCTCTCAGGCGGGAGAATCCGGGCTAGCGCGTTTGGGTTTGATCCCTCGTTATTCCCCGTCTTACGTGCGGAAGCTAGGGCGAGAGAGCTCTTAGCAGGTTATTAAGCTGCTAGTGCGTAGTTTTCGTCGTTTGCGACTATTTTTTTTGCGGTTTGTTAACGAGGCCTACCGCACCTCGGCATGCACCTCAGACTTCTGAATTCCCGTCGAATCCTAAATCAGCCCCAGGTAATATTCGCATAGTAACAGAAAAGCATTGGCTGTCCAGTACTATGCGTTTAAGTGGTCAAGATTAACGCAGCGCGCTCTTCATTACGCGTGCTTTTTCTCTTGCCCAGTCTTTTTCTTTTAGATCCGTACGTTTATCGTGCAGCTTTTTACCTTTTGCTACGCCAATTTTTAGTTTCACCCAAGAGCGAGACCAGTACAGTGAGAGGGCCGTTAATGTCATACCTTCACGGTTTACACGTCCGAATAGGTTATCCAGTTCACGACGACTCATTAGTAGTTTACGCACACGTGTGGGATTCGCCACAACGTGTGTCGATGCCTGATTTAAAGGAGTGATTGTCATGCCACTCACAAAGGCTTCACCGTCACGCATAAATACGTAACTTTCAGAAATATTGGCTTTACCTTGGCGAAGGGCTTTCACTTCCCAACCTTGGAGCTCCAAGCCAGCTTCGATTTCATCATCGATGAAATACTCGTGGCGAGCTTTTTTATTCAGCGCGATAGTATTGCTACCCGCTTTTTGTTTCGTTTTTTTCTTTGCCATAATAGCGTCATTATACGGGTTGGATATCGGATAGGAAATCCTTTTATTTGCGCAATCGTGGAATAAAAGTAAAATTGGCGAGTAGCTTTAAATCTGTACATGTATCGATAGGAGTATGTATGAAGCAAGTCAGCCGTTCTGCGCTTGTGTCTTTTAGCGCCGAACAGATGTTCAATCTGGTTAATGATGTTGCTAAATACCCTGAATTTCTGCCTGGTTGCTCGGGCTCTAGAATCATTGAGTCTTCGGGGAATGGTATGGTGGCTTCTGTCGATGTGGCGAAGGCTGGAATCAGCAAAACGTTTACGACTTCAAATGAGTTGATCCCCGGTCAGGCAATTATGATGAACTTGGTGGATGGCCCGTTTAAGACGTTGCGTGGTGGTTGGATTTTTACCGCGCTAGATGAGCAAGCTTGCAAGGTTGAACTAAAGCTTGAGTTTGAATTCTCAAGTAAAATGATTGAGATGGCCTTCGGTAAGATTTTTAACGAGCTTACTAGTAATATGGTAAATGCATTTACTAAACGCGCAAAACAGGTCTACGAGTGTTATGAGTATTGAGTCAGATATGATTCACGTTGAGGTTGTCTATGCTCTTCCTCATGAACAGCGTGTATTTAACTTAGTGGTAAATAATCACGCAACGGTAGAAGAGATCATTAGACAATCCGGTGTATTGGAGTTGTACCCTGAAATTGATTTGTCCAAGAACAAAGTGGGTGTGTTTAGTCGTAACGTGAAGTTGGATGCGACCGTTCGAGATCGAGATCGAATAGAGATTTATCGTCCGTTACTTGCCGATCCGAAAGAGATTCGCCGTAAGCGGGCGGAGCAGGCTAAAACCGAGGGGAGTGCAGACCCAGTCGCCGGTGGCAAGCCTAGTTCTGTACGTAAAAATAAGCAGGATTAATATTAACCCAATAGCTCATGTGAGTTACTCAAAGTTTGACTAACATGATTTCTATATAATAAAAAACCTCCCAAACGGGAGGTTTTTTTGCAAAAGTCAGTTTACTGAATTTGCTCGTAAAATGCGTCACTTTTTGGAAAGTCACCACTGATGTCTGCGAGCGTGCCTTGGTCATTAAAGTTTACAATCAGATCTTTCTGTACTGGTTCGCCATGGCCAGGAGTATGATGATAGATGTAATACCAAGTGTTTGGATAGCCGTTTTCAATAAGCATTGGCGACCCTAATACGAAGCGAACCTGTGCTTTAGTCATCCCAAACTTTAATTTATCAACCGCACTTTGTTCTACATAGTTGCCTTGGTTGATATCAATACGATAAACCAGTCTTTCCAATACCGAACATCCTGTCAGCAATGTCATTGCTAATGGTACGGCAACTAACCACTTCTTTAATTGCATAATAATTTCTTAGTAACCTTTAAAATACTGCGCTGATAATAAACAAGCTCGACGCAGATGTAAAAAGCTATGCGTCGTATGGTAGACAATCTGACAACGAATTTTGAGTTGAGTTGCATTTATTCACCGATATTAGACGGTAAATGTCACCACATGACGTATTAGTTAGGTGACGAAGAGCAAATTTCAATCGGAAGTAGGGTGATGGACGCTTTCAGCGGTGAGCCAAGCCTAGTGACTCGTTAGTCGGTTTTGGCGAATTCGCGTAATGCATCACCTGAAAAACGATAATACTCTTTTTCATGAATTAGTGTTGCACCAATTGAGCGGTAAAACTGACCTGCGGTAGGGTTACTACTTTCAGCTGTCCAGTCCAACCTTTGGCATCCACACTTGATCGCCAAAGATGCCAGATACTTCATTAACTTGAGACCAACCCCTTTTCCTCGAACCTTCGAAGATACGAACAGATCTTTTAAGTACATCTGCCCTGAGAGCTTTGGGGCAGGGAACATGACGGTATAAGATGCAAAGCCTACGACGTCATCATTATCGTAAACCGCAATGATATGAACGCCAGAATGTTCAGAGAAAACTTGGTTCTTTAGATAATGGACCAGATCGTGTTTTGATGAAGCTTTTTCTTTGAAGTAGTAATGTTCTAACTCAATAAAAATAGGGATGAGATCTAAGCAGTTGGTTTTGTGTATTGCTCTGATATCCATTTCTCATCCCTTGTCGATTTATTAAGCGGCGATAAGCAGTTCTTTTGCGTTTGCCAACGTTGAGTCGGTTATTTGACTACCCCCAAGTAAGCGAGCTAATTCTGCCACACGTTGTTGTTCATCTAATGCGTGCATTTGGGTTTCGGTTTGGCCTGCTTTGGTTTGCTTAGCTACAAACATTTGTTGATGGCCGCATCCGGCAACTTGAGGGAGGTGAGTGACACACAATACCTGAGTAGATTCGCCAAGCTTGCGTAGCATTTTGCCCACTACGGCAGCTGTTGGGCCACTAATACCTACGTCCACTTCATCGAAGATTAAACTTGGTGTATCTACTTTCTGAGCGGTGATCACTTGGATCGCTAGAGAGATGCGTGATAGCTCACCGCCTGACGCAACTTTTGCTATAGGTTGTAATGGTTGTCCCGGGTTGGTCGATACTAAGAAGCACACGCTGTCCATGCCAAGCGGCGATGGGTGCGTGTTGTCATTGCTAACTTCGATACTGAATACTGCTTTCTCCATGCTCAATTCGTGCATGCTTTGTGTGATCAGTTTGTTCAGTTCTTTTGCGTAACGGCTGCGTGATTTGTGCAGTTTTTCTGCTTGTGTTAGAAAGCTTTGGTACTTGTGTTCTACTTCTTGAGCAAGTTCATCTAAACGTTCATCGGAGCAATCTAACGCTTCTACTTGGGCCAGAAGATCTTGATGATGCTGGTAGAGTTCTTCTGGCATTACGTGGTGTTTACGAGCTACAGACATCACTTTAGAAAAACGTTCTTCTACATAAGCCATACGAGCTGGATCAACATCGATGCCGTCTAAGTAGCTGCGTAATTCATTCTTCGTTTCTTCAAGTTGAATCATCGCTTCTGACAGCATGTTAGGTAGCTCAGATAGCTTTTCATCTAATTCGGCTAATTGAATTAGGGAGTGATTGGCCGATTGCAAAATACCAAGCGCATTGACTTCTTCACCTTCGTAAATAAGTTCGATGGCTTGCTGACAGGTAGTGGCGAGTTCACCACTGTTGGATAGTCGTTTGTGCTCTTGCTCGAGCTCTGCAAATTCTTCTTCACCTAGCGATAACTCATTTAGTTCTTTGATTTGGTATTCAAGCAATTGTTTTTGCGCCTGGTTTTGCTGGCTATTTTCTTTTAGTTGCTTGAGGTTATTGTCTGCCTGACGCCAATGCTGGTAAGCACTTCGTGTGCTTTTTAGTAGGTTTAAATGCCCAGCATATTGGTCGAGCATGGCCATTTGGTGCTCACTTTTCATCAATTGATGATGAGCGTGCTGCCCATGGATATTGATAAGTAGCTGCCCTAGAGATTTGAGTTGTGATAGTGGAACAGGGCTGCCATTAATGAAGGCTCTTGAGCGGCCTTCTTTTGTGATAATACGACGCAAAATACACTCACTGCCATCTAGCAGATCGTTATCTTCTAACCAACGTGTTGCATGTAAGTTGTTGTCCAATAAAAAAGCGGCGCTAACTTCGGTTTTCTCTTCACCTTGTCGCACCATGCCGGCATCGGCTCGTCCGCCTAAGCAGAGCCCTAAAGCATCGATAGCAATGGATTTACCCGCGCCTGTTTCACCTGTAATGGTGGTCATGCCCTTAGAAAGCTCGAGTTGTAAAGACTTAACAATCGCAAAATTATTAACACTTAGATGAGCCAGCATTTT
>NZ_JAWOUB010000017.1:0-100081 GCF_033339195.1 Vibrio sp. 811 | reverse complement strand
GGTAGTTCAGTTGGTTAGAATACCGGCCTGTCACGCCGGGGGTCGCGGGTTCGAGTCCCGTCCACTCCGCCACTTATATTAAGCCTCAGTCGAAAGACTGAGGCTTTTTTCGTTCTGGTTCCCCCGACTTACCTGAAACTCACTTTCATATTGAAACCTTGCATCTAGAGTTACGCTACCCTCTTCACATGGTTTTAATATCGTCGTGAACGAGCTAGCATGTAACTCTGTGCCTTAGTCTTAGCCTTATTCCGATACCAAGCTCTAACCAAAGCTCCTTTTATTCGATATTAGAAAATCTAGTTATGTGACAGAGTTTAATTGTTTGAGGTGTCACTTGTTCCAATTTTGAAAACAGGACGACTTTGAATACAAGTTTAGTCTCACTGAGATCAAGAGGGAAGGGATTTAAACTTCCGTTAAGGCTTTGCTACCTGGGTGCCAGCTCAGTTTTATCTCGGTGAGGTTTCTAACCTGTTTGGGTTCTGAACGCAATCACCCTAAATGTCTCTTTCTCATAAAAATACAAACTCGCTCATTGCTAAGTATTGTGGAAGTTTAGCTTTGATATTTGCGAGGAGCCTATATTGCCAAGAGAAGAGAAGTGATAAATGGGTAAATTAAAAGGCACGTCTATGAATACTATCTATCGGCAATAGTTAGTATCTATGAAAATGCAGCGTAGCGATTCTTCGTATATTTGAAGGTATATCAAAGAATAAGGAGCATTCGTCCTTGAAGGGGAGTCTGAAAATTAGTTATGAAAAAAGCAGCTAGGTAGCTGCTTTTTATCTATTAAGTAACGTGTCTTTAAGAGTCCACTGGCTCCGTATGTTCCGGAGTGGTTATTGCTTGGTTATTCTCTTCCATCTTCTTCTCTTCTGCTTTTGCTTTTTCAATCATTGGGGTGATTGTTGAACCTTGAATGAGGATAGAGAAAACAACGACGGAGTAGGTCATTACAAGAATAATCTCTTTTACATCGATTAACTTATCTTGAATCACCCAAATACCAGATGGAATGGAAAGTGCCATTGCCAATGCAAGGCCCCCGCGTAAGCCGCCCCACGTCAAAATACGTACTGACCACGGGTTATATTTTCTGTAACGCTTAAAGCCAATGTACGAGAGAAATACGCTTAAATAGCGAGCTGCTAGTACAAGAGGGACTGAAATAGCCATCATAATCCAGTCTTCTTTGTGGAATTCAAATAGCAGCATCGACATGCCGATTAGTAGGAATAACACGCCATTCAAGAACTCATCAACAAGCTCCCAAAAATGGTCAAGGTGATCTTCACTCTCTTTTGAAAAGCCAATAAAGCGTGTCCAGTTGCCAATCATAATACCGGATACAACCATCGCGAGTGGGCCTGATACATGGATGTATTCAGCAAATGCGTAACCTGCTGTTGGGACACCAATGGTAAGTAACAATTCCATTGAGTGATCATCGGTGGCACTGATCAAGTAGTGGAATAGCAAACCGAGGACGAAACCATATGTGATACCACCGATAGCTTCTTGGATGAAGAGCAAGGTGACACTACCTACAGTTGGTGCCTCAGTGCCAAATGCAATCGTAAATAGAGTGACGAAGATAACCAAACCGAAGCCATCATTGAAGAGCGATTCTCCTTCAATCTGAGTGGAGATACGTTTAGGAGCATCTAGTTTTTTCACAATAGCCAATACAGCGATTGGGTCAGTTGGCGATATTAGAGCACCAAATAGTAAGCAGTAGACCAAATCAAATTGGATGCCAATTAACTGACAAAACCCATACAGTGCAAATCCAATAAAGAACGTGGAAAACAGTGTGGCTCCAAGGGCTAAAACAGTGATCTCCCACTTTTGATCTTTAAGGTTCGGGAGTTTGATGCCTAGTCCACCAGCAAATAGTAAGAAGCCAAGAATGCCTTTGAGCAAGAAATCTTCGAAGTTAATCCTTGTGACCGTCTCCGTCGCAATTTCGGTGAGATGGAACCAGTTGTTTTGACCCGCAATTAAGATTAGAAGTGAAAGCACCATTGAACCTGCAGTAATCGCAATGGTGGTTTGCATCTTTCCTATCTTGCTGTTTACAAAAGCAATTAGCATCGCAGCTGCGGATAGAAAACATAAAGTATGATAGACCGACATAGAGCTCTCTATTTGTAACATTTTATGAATGGAATTCTCGGCTGATGCTGCTTAAATAGCAAACATTTTTTCGTGATTATTTTGTAAGTTAAGAAGGAGATAAAATAATCATTAATTCCACGTTTAGACGTCTAGACTCCTGAATTTTGTGTGATAGGATGGAAAGATAACTAAAGGAATGAGGCTGTACTGTGGGAAGTAACGTAAGACAACAGATTGAAGCTCAATTGAAGCAACGTATTCTTTTGATTGATGGTGGTATGGGAACCATGATTCAAGGGTACAAACTTGAAGAGCAAGACTATCGAGGAACGCGCTTTGCGGATTGGCATTGTGATCTAAAAGGTAACAACGACCTGTTGGTTCTAAGTCAGCCTCAACTTATCAAGGAAATTCACGCTGCATATTTAGAAGCGGGTGCAGATATTCTTGAGACCAACACTTTTAACGCAACAACCATTGCGATGGCTGACTACGAGATGGAAAGCCTAAGTGAAGAAATTAACTTTGCAGCTGCCAAGCTTGCACGTGAAGTTGCAGACGAATGGACCGAAAAAACACCCGATAAACCGCGTTATGTCGCAGGGGTTTTAGGGCCGACGAACCGCACTTGTTCTATCTCTCCTGATGTAAACGACCCTGGATATCGAAATGTTTCTTTCGACGAGTTAGTTGAGGCTTACTCTGAATCGACTCGAGCGCTGATTAAAGGTGGTTCTGATCTTATTCTTATCGAGACCATCTTCGATACTCTTAACGCTAAGGCTTGTTCATTTGCTGTTGAAAGTGTGTTTGAAGAGATGGGTATTGAGTTACCTGTGATGATCTCGGGGACTATTACTGATGCTTCCGGTAGAACATTATCCGGTCAAACCACAGAAGCGTTTTACAACTCATTACGTCATGTTAAACCGATTTCGTTTGGTTTGAACTGTGCACTTGGCCCGGATGAACTGCGTCCTTATGTTGAAGAGCTCTCGCGTATATCAGAATCTTTTGTTTCCGCTCACCCAAATGCTGGGCTTCCGAATGCATTCGGCGAATACGATTTGTCGCCAGAAGATATGGCTAAGCATGTTAAAGAGTGGGCTCAAAGTGGCTTTTTAAACTTGATTGGTGGGTGTTGTGGTACAACTCCTGAGCACATTCGCCAAATGGCACTCGCGGTTGAAAATATCGCCCCTCGTCAATTACCTGAACTTTCCGTTGCTTGTCGCTTGTCTGGCCTAGAGCCACTCGCTATTGATAAAGACTCTTTATTTATCAATGTCGGTGAGCGTACGAATGTAACCGGTTCTGCGCGTTTTAAGCGCTTGATTAAAGAAGAACTGTACGATGAAGCGCTCGATGTGGCTCGTCAACAAGTTGAAAATGGCGCTCAAATTATCGATATCAACATGGATGAAGGCATGTTGGATGCACAAGCTTGTATGGTTCGCTTTTTAAACCTTTGTGCGTCAGAACCTGAAATCTCAAAAGTACCAATCATGGTTGACTCTTCCAAGTGGGAGGTTATTGAAGCTGGTCTTAAGTGCATCCAAGGCAAAGGCATTGTTAATTCGATCTCACTCAAGGAAGGCAAAGAGAAATTCGTTGAACAAGCTAAGTTGATCCGCCGTTACGGTGCGGCTGTGATTGTGATGGCGTTTGATGAGATTGGGCAAGCAGATACACGTGAGCGCAAAGTAGAAATTTGTACCAACGCTTACCGAATTCTTGTTGATGAAGTGGGCTTTCCACCAGAAGACATCATTTTTGACCCAAACATTTTTGCCATTGCTACGGGGATCGAGGAGCATAATAACTACGCGGTGGATTTCATTGAAGCCGTTGGCGATATCAAACGTGATTTACCACACGCGATGATCTCGGGTGGTGTTTCTAACGTCTCATTCTCTTTCCGTGGCAATAACTATGTACGTGAAGCGATTCACGCGGTGTTCCTCTACCACTGTTTTAAAAACGGTATGGATATGGGGATTGTGAATGCGGGTCAGTTAGAAATCTACGATAACGTGCCTGAAAAATTGCGTGAGGCTGTGGAAGATGTCGTTCTTAACCGTCGCGATGATGCCACTGAGAGGTTGTTAGATATCGCGGCGGAATACGCAGGCAAAGGGGTAGGTAAAGAGGAGGATGCCTCTGCACTTGAGTGGAGAACTTGGCCTGTTGAAAAGCGTTTAGAACACGCGTTAGTGAAAGGAATAACCGAGTTTATCGTTGATGATACCGAAGAGGCACGTGTCAATGCTTCAAAGCCATTAGAGGTGATTGAAGGCCCACTCATGGATGGGATGAACGTCGTCGGAGATTTGTTTGGTGAAGGTAAAATGTTCCTTCCTCAAGTCGTAAAATCTGCACGAGTGATGAAGCAAGCAGTCGCGCATCTGGAGCCCTACATCAATGCAGAAAAGCAGGTGGGACAAACAAACGGTAAGATTTTGCTAGCGACGGTCAAAGGTGATGTACATGATATCGGGAAAAATATCGTTGGCGTTGTATTGCAGTGCAATAACTACGAAATTATCGATCTTGGTGTCATGGTTCCTTGCGAAAAGATCTTAAAAGTAGCGCAAGAAGAGAACGTCGATATTATTGGTTTATCAGGGTTGATCACACCTTCATTAGACGAAATGGTGCATGTTGCAAAAGAGATGGAGCGTCTCGACTTTAACTTACCTCTTCTCATCGGTGGCGCAACAACGTCAAAAGCCCATACAGCAGTTAAGATTGAGCAAAATTACAAGCATCCAGTGGTTTACGTGAACAACGCCTCACGTGCAGTGGGCGTATGTACTTCTCTTCTGTCAGATGAACGTCGCCCTGAATTTGTTGAAAAACTTGAAGCTGATTACGAACGAGTACGTGATCAACATAATCGAAAGAAACCGAGAACCAAACCAGTGACATTAGAAGCGGCTCGAGCGAATAAAGTTGCTATCGATTGGGAAGCTTACACCCCTCCAGTGCCTGTTAAGCCTGGCATTCATATCTTCGATGATTTTGATGTGGCTATATTACGTCAATACATCGATTGGACACCATTCTTTATGACTTGGTCACTTGTGGGTAAGTATCCAACAATTTTCCAACATGAAGAAGTTGGTGAAGAAGCAAAACGTTTATTCGAAGATGCCAACGAGATACTTGATCGAGTTGAGCGAGAAGGTCTGTTAAAAGCGCGTGGAATGTGTGGCTTATTCCCTGCTGCTAGCGTGGGGGACGACATTGAAGTTTATGCTGATGAAACTCGTACCGACGTTGTGAAAGTATTACGTAACTTGCGACAACAGACCGAGAAACCAAAAGGATTCAACTATTGTTTATCCGACTACATCGCACCTAAAGAGTCGGGTAAGCATGATTGGATAGGGGCATTTGCTGTCACTGGTGGTATTGGTGAACGAGAGCTTGCTGATGAATACAAAGCACAGGGAGATGATTACAACGCAATTATGATTCAAGCGGTGGCGGATCGCCTAGCCGAAGCGTTTGCTGAGTATTTGCATGAGCGTGTCCGTAAAGAAATTTGGGGTTATGCTGCGGATGAAGATTTATCTAACGATGATCTCATTCGTGAAAAATACCAAGGTATTCGCCCTGCACCAGGTTATCCAGCGTGCCCTGAGCATACTGAAAAAGGACCGCTTTGGGAGCTACTTAATGTGGAAGAGAATATTGGCATGACTCTAACCTCCAGCTATGCAATGTATCCGGGCGCGTCAGTCTCTGGTTGGTATTTCTCTCATCCTGACTCACGTTACTTTGCGATCGCACAGATCCAAGAAGATCAGCTAGAGAGTTACGCCGATCGTAAGGGGTGGGATAGGATCGAGGCTGAAAAATGGTTAGGGCCAAACATTAACGGTTAAATTGATGTTTACCTCGTCCAAATGTAACAACTAATGAAACAACAAAGGGCTGCAGATACGCAGCTCTTTGTTTTATTGAGTTGAACTTACTTCTCAAACAACTCGGTGTGGAGTTTTTGTATGGCTTGTTTCGATACCGATTCATGGAGCAAGAAGCATAAGTTGTGAGGGCTAGCGCCATAACAAATCATGCGTAGGTTAAAGTCTTCTAGCGTGCCAAAAACCTGTTTCGCGTAGCCTTTACTCTCACTCATGTTGTTACCAATGAGAGCAACGAGGCATAGGTCATGTTCAACTTCTACCTTACATAGCTCTTCTAACTCTTCTCGTACAGCTTGCGGCAGCTGCGGCGCGCCGCCGGATGTATCGGTTTGATCAAGTGTTAACGATACACTGATTTCAGATGTTGTGATCAAATCGACAGATATCTTATGCTTTGCAAGGATCTCAAAAACCTTCGCTAAGAATCCGTATGCGTGGAACATATTGGCGCTGCGTAGCGTTACCATGGTTTGGTTACAACGCAAAGCTAGCGCACGGAATAACGGTGAGCTTTCGACTTGGTGGCGAATCCAAGTTCCCCCTTTTTCAGGCTCTTTCGATGACCCTACAAATACCGGAATGTCGTGGCGTAATGCGGGTACTAGCGTAGAAGGGTGAAGGATTTTAGCGCCAAAGTTAGCCATTTCTGAAGCTTCACTAAAGCTGATCTCGGGAATTGGTGAGGCTTTTGGTGCAATTCGCGGGTCTGTTGTGTAGATACCCGGAACATCAGTCCAGATTTCTAGCCCTGCCGCTTTAACGCTCTCAGCAATTAAGGCGGCGCTGTAATCGCTGCCCCCTCGACCTAATGTTGTTGTATTACCGGCTTCGTCAGATCCTATGAAGCCTTGAGTAACAACAACGGATTGTTGGCAAAGTGGTACGAGTTTATCTTGCGCAAGCGTCGAAATTGCTTCAATGTTTGGCTCCGCGCGACCAAAGTTGTCATCAGTACGCAGCACATCGCGGATATCAAAGCGCACAGCTTGAATGCCTCGCTCACACATTAACTGAGTTAGAATATGCGTCGACATGAGTTCGCCACATGCGACTAAATGATCGGTTAACTTCGCACTAGCTTGGATAGATGCAGCCTCGGCCAGGCTGGTTACGGTATCTAATATGCCATACACCTCGGCAGCAGTTTTCGTGCTGTCTTCGAGCTGAGTTAAAATGGCGTCATGAATGTTGGCCAGATTTTGCAGCAGCTCAGTACGGTGCGTTTGATCCTGAACACCGTTGGCGAGTTCTACCAATAGGTTGGTGACGCCAGAGCAAGCGCTGCTCACGACCAGGCGAGTATTTGGATTGTTTTCGATAATGGTGGCGCAACGACTCATTGCCTCAAAGTTGGCAACACTGGTTCCACCGAATTTAGCTACGTTAAATGCGCTCACTGCGTTCTCCCACGACTTCCTAAAAAATTGTACATCCAATGTTTAGTGAGAAAAGGAACAGAGCAAAAAGAGAGGTATTTAGAATGCTATTTGAAAAATTTACCCTCAGAAGCCCTTCATCAGACTGCGCTGATGACAGTTGATGGGATTCAGCCCAATTCAACCGACAAGTCAAATCCTGCAACTTTGACTTACCTCGGCACTACTCCCCCTCAATGATTGGTGTTGGAATTGCGGTTCCACAAATCATCTACCTGGGTAGCGCTCCTCTTCTACATAAAGCTCAAACATTGAACGGTTTTGAGGCCTTAATGTCAATCAATATTTCAACCTTTATGGTGTTTTTTATTAACGATTTTGTGACACTGGTTTGACCTCTATACTTACGGCTAATTGCTGATAGAGGAAAAATCTATTAGGGTGAAGAACCCTACACCTGAGCCATGTTATTGAATAGAACTTTTAGAATGCTCAGGATAAAAGATAATCAAGGAGCTGACATGTCGATCCAAAGCTTTATTCCACCTCACCGTATTTTAATGGGACCTGGTCCTTCTGATATTTATCCTCAAGTGTTACAAGCACTAAGCCGTCCTACTGTAGGTCACCTTGACCCTCTGTTTATCGGTATGATGGATGAGCTCAAGCAGCTATTGAAGTATGCCTTTCAAACTGACAATGAATTCACTATTGCGGTTTCAGCGCCAGGTAGTGCAGGGATGGAAACCTGCTTTGTAAACTTGATCGAGAAAGGCGACAAAGTGATCGTCTGCCGTAACGGTGTATTTGGTGAACGCATGCGCGAAAATGTCGTCCGTGCTGGTGGCGAAGTTGTTATCGTCGATGATGAGTGGGGGACGCCTGTTTCCATTGATAAAGTCGAGCAAGCACTCGAACAGCACCCAGATACAAAAATTCTTGCTTTTGTGCATGCGGAAACCTCAACTGGTGCAGTCAGTGATGCTCAAGCATTGGGTAAGCTGGCGAAACAGCATAATGCATTATCTATTGTTGATGCGGTGACATCGCTTGGTGGTGTGCCGTTAAAAGTGGATGAATGGCAACTGGATGCGGTTTACTCTGGTAGTCAAAAATGTTTGTCATGTGTACCTGGACTCTCACCAGTGACGTTTTCTCCTGCCGCGATTGAAAAGATTCAAGCAAGAACAACACCAGTACAGAGTTGGTTCCTCGATCAGAGTTTAGTTTTGGGGTATTGGAGTGGAGAAGGCAAGCGTAGTTACCATCATACGGCGCCAGTTAATAGCTTGTATGCGCTTCATGAAGCTTTATTGATACTGAAAAATGAAGGATTAGAAAACGCTTGGGCTCGTCACCAACTGATGCATGAAAAACTCAAAAATGGCTTACAAAAGTTAGGCTTTGAATTTGTTGTGGACGAAGCCCATCGGTTGCCACAATTAAATGCGATTTACGTGCCTGAAGGAATTGATGAAGCAAAAGTTCGTGCTCACTTGCTAGAAACCTATAACCTAGAAATTGGTGCAGGCCTTGGGGCATTAGCTGGTAAAGCGTGGCGTATTGGCTTAATGGGTTACGGCGCTCGATCTGAAAACGTTGCGCTGTGCTTAAAAGCGTTAGAAGAGTCACTCACTGAATAAAATCATACAGCAATGAGATAAAGAAAAGCGAAGGTCATCCCTTCGCTTTTTGGTATTTATTACTCAGCTCCTGAAGTGGGGGCTGGTGAGGCAGAGATTGCTTGAGAAGGTGGTTGGTAATTGACGTCACTGAAATCAATCTTCGGGAACAAAAACTGCGCTTCAGCTCTAATTTGCTCCGCTTTACTTGAGTCATCTAAGCCTTGGTAGGCCAAAATCAAATTATTATAAAATGCAGGGCGAGGCTTATCTTTGATGATTTTTAGCGACCAATCGATATAAGGCTTGATCAAGGTTGCGTCTTGTTGGTACAGCCCAAGGTTTAAAAAAGTGCTATAGACATCCCAATCAAACCTGTCTTTCCAAACTACAGGGTTACTGACTTGATTCAGAATATCAGGGTTAGTTGGTCTAGTGGTCTCAAACTTCGTCAATACATAATTCGTATGTAATGCGCTTACCATGTAAAACGTAAACGCAACGGGAAGTACCAAACTAAAAACACGCAGCAAGCTTTTGGTCACATTACTAAAGCCGACTTGTCGATAACGAGAGACGCGCTGATCGACCCAGTACAGTAGGATAACGAAGATCAACCAATGCACGAGAGAGTGGTAGAAAGGGTATTCCAGTTGTGAGTGCAATACGATAGGTATAAACAAGGCCAGCAACGCAAGACGAGTTCCGCGTTTGGCTTGATAGATTCGATACAGTACTAGTGCCATCGCTAAGAAGATGCCGAGTATTGGCAGCAAGCCACCTTCTACTCCCCAGTAAAGTAGCTCATTATGCGGATGATCCATGGCTGGCAAACCAGCTGGGTAATTCTCATTTAAGGCATGTTGACGAGCCGTATACAGCATGTACTCAGATTCAAACTTGCCATATCCATAACCAGTAAAAGGCTTTTCAATCACCATGTCTAATGTTTGTGGAAAAGTATACGCTCGAGGAGACTCCATATTTACTTTTTCTGCGGCTAACCCACCTCCATCAGGAAAGGCAAGATGCATGACAACGACTGAGAGTAAGAGCCCACTTACAAGTGACACAACCCAGCGGATAAAGCGCCCTTTGGTTGCAAAGCG
Source organism: Vibrio sp. 811 (assembly GCF_033339195.1). Lineage (NCBI taxonomy): Bacteria > Pseudomonadati > Pseudomonadota > Gammaproteobacteria > Vibrionales > Vibrionaceae > Vibrio > Vibrio sp. 811. The sequence continues at coordinate 89,918 of NZ_JAWOUB010000017.1, read as the reverse complement.
GTACATGTATGGAATGACCAACAACACGGCGATGACCGAGGCTAACCAACCAGTGCGTGAAGCCAACGCCACAATTAGTGGTAAAGTTAAAACTGGTACGGCATAGAGAAGGTAAACATCGCTTAACTTACGATCGTATTTGTAGGGCTGACGTGCAAGTAAATAGCTGGCAATCACCAACCCTGTCGCAAGAAAGCTGGCCATTACATTGGGCTGTTGGAAAATACCATAAGGACGATTGGCCACCGTGTCGTAACCAAACGGATTGCCTGGTTTGAGATACAGATATTGTGTCAAACCAAAAATGGCTTCGATAACAACCGCAAGGACAATGAACCATAATAGGCGTTGGCGATGTTTATTACTGAAATGAAATTGTTGTAAGACAATAAAGAACAGGACACCACACCACAGGCCAATGAGCTTATTGGCTGCCAAACTGCTATTCGCATTTGGGTACAGAATGGGCACCGTCATGATAAGAGTACTAATGAACAAGCCGATGGTTAGTTTTGAGTAACGTAGTACTCGATTATTCGCAAGTTGGTAACACCCAATGCCTAATGCAAAGCTAAAAGCAATCCAAGTTGTCGCATTGAACGAAAGCGAAAGCCCCGAACCGCCGGGGTTGGGCATGAAAAAGTGCATTGCCAACACAAATAGTGTTGCCAAGGCAATGAGAAACTTGCGATTGAGGGGAACCTGTACTTTTTCGGGAGAAAGCTTTGTTCCACTTACATGTATAGTAGCCATAGTTATTGCGTTGTTTTGAATGAAAAAAGACCAGCACTTGCTGGTCTCGATACTTTACCTGTTTTTTCTACTTCAACATAGGCTTGAGGAAGTGAGCTGTGTGCGACCCCTCGATTTGCGACACATCTTCCGGAGTGCCTTGAGCGATTATCTCGCCGCCACCCTGACCCCCTTCAGGACCAAGATCGATAATCCAGTCCGCAGTCTTAATGACGTCCAGGTTATGCTCGATCACCACGACAGTATTTCCGTGGTCGCGAAGTCTGTGCAGTACAGTGAGCAACTGCTGGATATCATGGAAGTGCAAGCCGGTTGTTGGTTCATCCAAAATGTACAAGGTTTTTCCTGTATCACGTTTGGATAGCTCTCGCGCCAGTTTCACACGCTGTGCTTCACCACCGGAGAGTGTTGTTGCCGCTTGACCCAATCGTATGTACGACAAACCCACATCCATCAGTGTTTGTAGTTTGCGAGCGATGGCAGGAACTGGATCGAAGAAGGTGCGTGCATCTTCGACCGTCATTTCTAGCACTTCATCAATAGTTTTACCTTTGTAACGTACTTCGAGCGTTTCACGGTTGTAGCGTTTACCGTTACACACATCACATGGCACATAAACATCTGGTAGGAAATGCATTTCTACTTTGATAACACCGTCACCCTGACAGGCCTCACAACGACCACCGCGTACGTTAAAACTAAAACGGCCCGGCTTGTAACCGCGAGAACGCGACTCCTGTGTGCCTGCAAACAGTTCACGGATTGGTGTAAAGATCCCCGTATAGGTTGCAGGGTTAGAGCGAGGTGTACGGCCAATTGGGCTTTGATCGATATCGATGACTTTATCGAAGTGCTCTAGACCTTTAATCGATTTATAAGGTGAAGGCTGAGCCGTTGTCGCTCCGTTAAGTTGGGTATGCGCAATTTTAAAGAAAGTATCATTAATCAGCGTTGATTTACCTGAGCCAGATACCCCTGTAATACAGCTGAATAACCCAACAGGAATTGAAAGGTTAACGTTTTTAAGGTTATTACCTGTTGCGCCTAATAGCTCAACCGTTTTTTTCGGATCTCGCGGCGTGCGATCTTTCGGTACTGCGATTTCTTTAACACCGCTTAAGTACTGACCTGTCAGAGAATTCGGATTTGCGATTATCTCTTCCATGGTGCCTTCCGCAACAACATTACCACCATGTACGCCAGCACCAGGACCAATATCTATGACATGATCTGCACAGCGAATCGCATCTTCATCGTGTTCTACCACAAGTACGGTATTACCTAAATCGCGCAAATGAGTGAGCGTTTTTAATAAGCGTTCATTATCACGCTGGTGGAGGCCAATCGACGGTTCATCTAAGACGTACATGACACCAACAAGACCTGCACCAATTTGGCTTGCTAAACGAATACGTTGAGCTTCACCGCCTGATAAGGTTTCAGCACTGCGTGATAAGTTTAGGTAGTTCAAACCGACGTTAACTAAGAATTGCAGGCGGTCGTTGATTTCCTTCATCACTTTTTCAGCGATTTGGGCTCGTTGACCTTCCAGTTTCAAGGAATGGAAGAACTCCAATGCATCAGCAATGCTGAGTTCAACAATCTCAGGTAGTGTCGTATCAGCAATAAACACGTTACGTGCTTCGAGGCGTAGACGAGTACCGCCACAGCTTGAACAAGATTTAGTGGAGATGTATTTTGCAAGCTCTTCACGGACAGAGTTGGATTCTGTATCACGATAGCGACGTTCTAGGGTATTCAGAATACCTTCGAATGGATGGCGTTTAACGCGAATATCGCCACGATCGTTGATGTATTTAAACTCAATCTCAGTACGACCTGAGCCCTTTAGAATGACATCTTGCGTTTTCTTTGGCAGAGAATTAAAAGGGGCATGGAGGTCAAAACCATAATGATCGGCCAATGAGGTGAGCATTTGGAAGTAGTAGTAGTTCTTTTGATCCCAACCGCGAATCGCACCTTGTGCCAAGCTTAATGAATCATCTTGAATGACTCGGCTTGGATCGAAGTATTGTTGAACACCCAAGCCATCACAAGTGCCACATGCACCAGCAGGATTGTTGAATGAGAAAAGTCGCGGCTCTAACTCTTGCATGCTGTAACCACATTGTGGACAAGCGAAGTTGGCGGAGAAAATAATCTCTTCACCGTCGCCATCCATTGGCGCGACAACCGCAATTCCGCCTGATAATTCGAGCGTGGTCTCGAAAGATTCGGCCAAGCGCTGTTGTAAGTCTGGACGAACTTTAAAGCGGTCTACCACGACTTCAATGGTGTGCTTTTTATGTAGCTCAAGGGTTGGAGGATCGGAAAGATCGCAAGTTTCTCCATCAATACGCGCACGAATAAAGCCTTGAGCCGCTAAGTTCTCAAGCGTTTTAACATGCTCACCTTTACGTTCTTTGACAATAGGCGCCAATAGCATCATTTTGCTGCCTTCCGGCATCTCTAGGACTTTGTCCACCATTTGACTGATGGTTTGCGCAGCAAGAGGGGCATGGTGCGTTGGACAGCGGGGTTCGCCCACACGAGCATACAATAGACGTAAGTAGTCGTAGACTTCGGTAATTGTACCGACGGTTGAACGCGGGTTATGAGAAGTAGATTTCTGTTCAATAGAAATCGCGGGTGATAACCCTTCAATGTGGTCGACATCGGGTTTTTCCATCAGAGACAAAAACTGACGAGCGTAGGCAGAGAGAGACTCTACGTAGCGTCGTTGGCCTTCTGCATACAATGTATCGAAAGCGAGAGAGGATTTACCGGAGCCACTTAGTCCAGTAATGACAATCAGTTTATCGCGAGGGATTGTAAGATTAATGTCTTTAAGGTTATGGGTTCGGGCACCGCGAACTTCTATTTTATCCATCGTTTTTGCTCTATGTATAACCAAGTGGGGCAAGTATTACATAGTGTGAGAAATGTGCAAAGAAAATTACTGGATAAAAAAACAGTAAAGTAAAAAGCCCAGCGTTGTGCTGGGCTTTCGATACAGTAATTTCGTACTACGACGATGCTTTATACTGCTTTTTGTGTTGCGTGCTTACCTAGCTCAGAGGTTTTTTCATCTTTTAGATACAGGTTTTCAAAACAATAGTTAGTTGCTTCGATGTAACCTTCAACGCTACCACAGTCAAAGCGTTTGCCCTTGAATTTGTAAGCCAATACACAGCCCGCTTTTGCTTGCTTCAGCAGCGCGTCAGTGATTTGAATTTCACCACCTTTACCTGGTTCGGTGTTTTCGATCAGTTCAAAAATATCGGGAGTCAGGATGTAGCGACCAATGATCGCAAGGTTGCTAGGTGCCGTGCCTTTCTCTGGTTTTTCTACCATGTCGTCTACGCGGTAGATGTCGTCTTTGATCATTTCACCAGAGATAACGCCGTATTTGTGCGTTTCTTCGGCTGGTACTTCTTGCACTGCAACGATAGAACAGCGGAACTGCTTAAATAGTGCCACCATCTGAGCCAGTACGCCCTCTTGCTCGTTCACACAAAGGTCATCAGCAAGAACAACAGCAAATGGCTCATCGCCTACCAATTCTCGTCCAGTTAGAATCGCGTGGCCCAAGCCTTTCATTTCGCGTTGACGTATATAAGTGAAGTTTGCAGATTCAATGATTTCACGGATATCTACCAACAGCTCTTCTTTGTTGGTACCGCTAATCTGATGTTCCAGTTCGTAGTTCTTATCAAAGTGGTCCATGATCGAGTGCTTGCCACGACCTGTCACAATACACATGCCGTTCATACCAGCTTGGATTGCTTCTTCGACACCGTATTCAATAAGCGGTTTGTTCACGACTGGCATCATCTCCTTTGGCATAGATTTCGTTGCCGGTAGGAAGCGTGTGCCATAGCCTGCAGCAGGGAACAGACATTTTTTTATCATTGGGGGAATATCCTATCTCGTTTTTATCAAGAATCTGCGCATAACTTTAACACGAGAGGTATCAATGAATCATGAATAAAGTAGGAAAAAATGTGAGACTCGGTGCGGAAAAAAGATGAGCGACTCGTCATTTCAGTTATCAGAGCCGCTCACATTGCATCATGACATTAAGTTTTGGTCTGCCCAGGCGATTGCCTGTACTCGGTTCTTTACGGATAGCTTTTTGAATATCTGATACAAGTGCGATTTGATGGTGAATTCACTGACGAATAACTCCTCGGCCATCTGACTGTTCGAGGCGCCAGCTTGTAGGCAACGCAGTACTTGTAGCTCACGAATGGTTAGGTCTACCGTAGCTGGTGCAGTATGAGTATTAATGACATTGCGGTAATAGTGTAAAAGTTGACTGGTTACATTACGCGGCAGCCAGTTTTGACCGTTAACAATGCCTTTTAACCCTTCTCCAATTTGCTCTAGCGTATCTTCAGAATAAAACACACCTTTTAATTGACCAAATGAAAGAAGTTCATCTGTGGTTAGTCTTTTAGGCACGTTGAAGACAACGGTTTCAAAGTTTTTCCATACAAGAGGCAAGTTTTTGATCGATTGAACAAGTGATTTATGTTCACTGAAGTCGATCAGTAGAATTTTATTACGGTGTTGTGGCTTGGCTTCCATGAGTGCTGCGGTTGAAATCTCCGGGATGCTCATATCAACGTACTTTTCGAGTGCCGCCACTTTTTTTTGCGCATTATCTTCCATACTGATCAGAAATAGCTTTCTTGCGTAAGCCGACTTTCTCACGTGTTCCAATCTCCCTGGGTTCAATAGAAGCCATAAACTGGCATTAAAGAGAGGCCATAACCATCGCTTTACTGAATAAATGCGTTCGAATTCAAAGCTTCACGAAACGATGTCTGCAACGCGAATCAAAAATGCTACACACGTAAGTTGAAATACGATTTGGGTTCTAGAGGATGACTCAATAGATCACAATGGTATTAGACTTTAATCAAAACATTAAAGCGTGCTATTCTAATGCGCTAAAATTTTATATATCCAGAGTGAAACGGAGCACATCATGGCCAGCCGTGGAATTAACAAAGTTATTTTGGTGGGGAATCTAGGTAACGACCCTGAAATTCGTTACATGCCGAATGGCGGTGCAGTAGCAAACATTACTATTGCGACTTCTGATTCATGGCGTGATAAAGCGACTGGCGAACAGCGCGAAAAAACGGAATGGCACCGTGTTGTGTTGTTCGGCAAACTTGCGGAAGTAGCAGGTGAGTATTTGCGTAAAGGCTCTCAAGTTTACATTGAAGGGCAACTGCAAACTCGCAAATGGCAAGATCAAAGTGGTCAAGATCGCTACTCAACTGAAGTCGTTGTTCAAGGCTTCAATGGTGTGATGCAAATGCTTGGCGGTCGTGCTCAAGGTGGCGGCGCACCTATGGGCGGTCAACAGCAGCAAGGTGGATGGGGTCAGCCTCAACAGCCAGCTCAGCAGCAGTACAATGCGCCTCAGCAACAGCAACAGCAACCACAACAACAGGCTCCGCAGCAATCACAGCAGCAGTACAATGAGCCACCAATGGATTTTGACGACGATATCCCGTTCTAAATTCTGCTTATGCTTGAATCGAAAAGGCCGCGAATATCGCGGCCTTTTTTATTGTCGCAATCTAATGATCTCACAGGCTTATCTTGGCAAGGTTAGGCGTAACAATAAAACTTATCAATGAGTGTGATTTTCTTTATGCTCCAGCCTCTCACTATCAGACTAATCCGATTGTTTGATGAACTCTTATCAAGTATAAATATTTCAATAAGGTATATGATGAATAAAAAAGGAATTTGGTATTCATGAGGTATACCCCAACTCTTAAGTTAAGCACACGGCTGGTGGCCTTTGTCACCATGATCGTTATCTGCGCCATGTTTATCTTGTTTGTCGGTGGCACCCTCTCTTTTAAACGTCTTGGGCAGGAATATCTCACCCATTATTTAGAAGGGATCGTAGAGGTGGTCGACAAGGAGATGGAAGATCCTGACGCTGCTTATTCTATGCAGCGCTGGATGCCGAAGATGCTGCAGGCTTCCAATATTGTCGAAATGACGTTGTCGACCAACAACGCCGTTGTTTATCGCTTCAAAGATACTTCTCATCAAATGGAAGCGTCAGTCTTGTTTGAGGCTGAGTACCAGTTGACTCACAATCAAGATTACACGATTCACTTTAAAGCAATTCCCCCTTACTTAGGTTACAGCTACTCAATGCAGGCGCTTTGGTCGATCACGCTTGCCGTTGTATTGATCATCTTCTGCTTAATGCGCGGCGTGGCATGGCTTAAAGAGCAATTAGAAGGCTCCGAAATGCTCGAAGAGCGAGGCAGAATGATCCTGGCTGGTAGGGTGGAGCAGTATGCCAAAGGTGACAAAAAAGAATGGCCTTACACCGCCAGTGAAGCGCTCGATGTATTAATCGAAGAGTTACAAGATGCGCGTCAAGAGCGAAGCCGATTTGATACCTTTATTCGAACTCAAACCTTCCTTGATAAGCTAACCGGTACCGCTAACCGAGTGTTATTTGATAGCAAGTTGGAATCGGCGTTACTAGAAAGTGGGGCTCGCGGCGCCGTGTTGCTAGTGCGTATTCAAGACTGGAAACTGGTTGAAGAAGAGCAAGATAAGCAAATTACGGATGAGTTTATTGTTGAAGTTGGGAGTTTATTGTCCAATTTAGTTCAACGATACCCAGATGTTGTATTTTCCCGTTATTACGATGCTGATTTTGCGCTTTTTCTACCGCACCAAAGTGCGAAAGATGTGGCTAACCTTGCCTCGCAATGCATTCGCCAGTTAGAAAAGTTAATGCCGCCAGAGCCACTTGATCCAGACAACTGGTGCCATATTGGCATCACCACTTATAAAGAAGGTGAGCGACACAGCCAAATCATTGATGAAGCCGAGACTGCTTTGCGTAGTGCGCAACTACAAAATAACAATAATTGGAGTCGCTTCAAAAAATGGAACCACGATGAAGAAGCTCGCGGAAGTGTGAGGTGGAGAACGTTATTTGACACAGCACTTACACCTGAAAGTGTGATACTCTACGCACAATCTGTGCACCCAATAAGTGACGCGACGCATAAAAAATCATTATATGAAGAGTTAACATGTCGGATTCGCGATCCTGAGAATGGGATTGTTAAAGCGTCTCGGTTCATTTCTGCGATCAGACAGGTTGGTTATGAAGCGCAAATGGATAAGTCGGTTATTAATAAATTCTTAAGAGAGTTTAAGGATAATTTTGATAACTCAAGATCGTATGCGCTCAATTTGAATGTAACGCCATTTTCTAACCGAGAGTACTTTAAATGGTTTCGTGATGAACTCTTACAGTTGTCACGTGAGCAGAGAAAGTGTCTCAGTTTTGAGTTTGTTGAAGCACAATTTGTAAGACACTTAGACTTTATGCGACCAGTCGCTAAAATGCTGGCCGGTTTAGGGTGCCACTTAATGGTTGGGCAGGCTGGGCGTACCATAGTCAGCACTCACTATTTAAAAGAAGTGGACATTCGTTACCTTAAACTTCATCGCAGTTTAGTAGCAAAAATCGACCAACGTCATGAAAACCAGCTATTTGTTCGCAGTATGCTAGGTGCGGCGGCAAACAGTAAAACTAAAATTATAGCAGTGGGAATTGAGAATCAGAACGAGCTCAACACATTAATTGAGCTCGGGGTTTATGGTGGGCAAGGGCGTTACTTTTCTGCGGAGCAGCAGTTTCTTCCTCGTCCCCAAGCGTTGCCGAATTCTCAATCAGAATCCCAAGTTAAATTGGGAAGACGAAATCGCTGGCGGAAAAAATAAAGATAATAATCATGGATTTCAAAGCACTATTCGACAAGCTTAAGCGATCATCTAGTGGTGGTCGCTCCTGCTTTTTGGTTATTCAGCCAGACGCCGTTTATTTATCATCTTCAATCAAAAGTAGTCGTCCATACCAATTTGATATTTCTGAGTCCAATTGGGAAAAAGCCGTTGAGCAAGCATTGAGCGTTGCAGCGAGTGCGTATGATTCATTAACGGTTGTTCTTTCTCATAACTATTACCAGATGTACCAAATCGACAAACCGGTCATGCCGCGTCAAGAATGGCCAGCCGCATTACCATTTTTGTTGAAAGAACTGATCTCTGAGCGTGCTATCGACATTATTGCCGATGCGGTCGAGTTACCGAATTCAACCAAAGTGCAAGCATACGTCTTATCGCGAAAAATATTGGATAAGATTGTGTTACTGGCCAGCCGAGCCCAGTTACCATTAGAAGCTATTCTTCCTGAAGACGATATTTGGGGAGAGACTGCGGGTGAACTAGGAAACTTCCTATTGTTACAACGCAGTGTGCGTGGTCATTTCCGTATAAGCGCTTTTGTTGAAAATACTATTGCGTTCCACCGCTCTATTCGCAGTGTGACGCCACCGTTAACGGGGGTTCCGTCTAGCGATTTACAGATGGACAGTCTGTCGTTAGAACTGCAACGTTCGATTGATTATCTTTCATCTCAGTTACGCCACGTGCAATTACATCAATTGAAAGTGTGCTGCGATGAAGAGGATGAGAGCGAGCTTGTTCAGGCTCTGAACTACCGTTTAAGTACTAAGGTTTCACCGTTATTACCACCAGAACATGAGCTATCAGGACATGTTTTGGCTGACACTGCGGCTACTTCAAATACTCGACGCGTCAACTTATATCCCGATTACTTAAAGCCGAAAAAAGAGCTCCTGACGCTAAAAAATATCGCGTTATCTTGGGGCGTTGCGGCGGCTGCAATTCTATTTTCTTACGGTTATGTCACTTGGCAGAGCAGCGGTTTGGAAGATGAGATTGCTATTGTAAAAAGTAAAGGCGATATCATGAAGTCAGAGCTTGAACGTTATCAAGTCAAGCTACGTAAGCATCAACCTGACAATAATAAGCTGGCAGCTAAAGCCCGCTTAGAGCGTGAAGTCAAGGCGAAGCGAGACTCGCTTAAAGCTGTCGGGAAATACGATGACTCGCAACGCACGGGTTACTCTGGCGTGATGCAATCATTAGCGAAGCTAGGAAACCAAGAAATTTCTTTGTCCGAAATTCGAATCAATACCCATACCTTAGACCTGAAGGGACTAGCGAAAAAACCGAGCTCAGTGCCAAATTGGGTCAGCCAATTTAAAAATGAAATTAGCTTGGTTGGCCGAACGTTTGACGACGTCAAAATAGGTCGAAATGATAAGGATATTGTGACGTTTGAACTAAAAACGCGCGAGGATAAAGAGAAATGAACGAATTCTGGCTCTCATTAGAAGGGCGCTTTGGCGAAATGAGTACGCGTGAAAAAGTGCTCACCGCATTGTGCGGTTTAGTTGTCGTGATCATGTTGCTCTTTACGCTGGTATTGGAGCCAAAGCTTAACGAGATCATCAGTAATGAGAGGCAACTAAGTAATTTAAAGCAAGCCAATCAAAAGATTGAAATCGATACGCTACGTATTCAGGCGCAACTTAAGAAAGATCCAAATGCTGAGATTGATCGCGCGATATCTAATCTGTTAGCTGAGAGTCAGCATCTTTCGATGCAATTAGCGGAGATCATCGAGCATCTTATTACACCTTCGCAAATGGCTGAGCTGCTTGAAAATGTGTTGGAGCAGCAAAGTGGCATTCACCTTTTGTCTCTGCAAACCTTGCCATCTGAGCCAATAACGGAAGATAAAGAAGCATCGCAATACTCTGGTTACTACGTGCATCCTGTTCGTATGGAACTGACTGGTGACTATTTTTCTATTGCTAATTATCTGAATAAATTGGAGAGCCTTCCTGCGAGTTATTACTGGCGCAGCTTTAGTTATAAAGTCGAAGAGTACCCGAAAGCGAAGCTTGTGTTAGAAGTCTACACACTAGGATCTAGAGAGGAGTTTATTGGTGGTTAACAAACTCATCATCTCATTGCTTGTTATGGCAGCGGCAGGAACCGCTTGGGCAAACCAGGACCCAACGGCCCCACTTGGTTGGGAAAAGCCAGCGGTTGAAACGTCAGCGAAACCAAAAGTTAAACGGTATCGACTGCCTAAGCTCAACAGTATTGTGTGTAAGCCAAGTACTGATTGTATCGCGATTATGGATAACAAACTTGTCGAAAAAGGCGAGCTATTTAAGGGTTATCGCGTCGCGAGCATTAATAGTGAATTTGTAACTTTAAAGCGTGGTAACCGTCAGTGGGACCTAGAGCTTTTTGATTTAAACGTAAAACAATAATAACCAGAGCCCGATCAGATATGCGCAAATTAGTTGTAGGAATAACGATTGCTTCTTTAATGGGATGTTCAATGGGTCATCGGAATCCAGTGGAAGTTAAAGAAGCGCTCAATGAATCGATCAATCAAGCGAACAGCCGCACATTGGAAGAAATCCCTTCTTCTGTTGAGGCAGACTTGATGCCAAATTTAGACTCGAACGTTGCATCAGAGCAAGGCACCTCGAAGCGTTTTCGTATTCAGGCGAATGCGGTCGATGCAAGAAGCTTTTTCGCCTCGTTGGTGAAAGGCACAGAGTACAGCGTGGCGATTCACCCGTCGGTACAAGGTAATATCACTGTCAACTTGTCAGATGTGACATTGGATGAAGTTCTGAATGTCGTACAGAATATGTATGGCTATGACGTGGTGAAGTCTGGCAAAGTTATTCAAATCTACCCAGCAGGTATGCGTACGGTGACCATTCCAGTCGATTACCTGCAGTTCAAGCGTTCTGGTCGCTCATTAACCAGCATTGTTACGGGCTCTGTAACCTCGGCTGGTACGTCTAATTCTGGTGGTAGCTCAGACAGTTCTGACTCGTCAGACTCTAACAATGGAAACAACAACGATAGCTCGACCACATCTACGGGTGGTACACGCATTGAAACCATCACTGAAAGTGATTTCTGGCCGATGCTGCAGCAAGCTGTTGCGAATCTAATTGGTTCAGGCAAAGGGCAAAGTGTGGTTGTAACGCCACAAGCGGGAGTTATTACGGTTCGAGCATTTCCAGATGATATTCGCGAAGTACGCGAGTTCTTAGGTGTATCGCAGGAGCGCATGCAGCGCCAGGTCATTCTTGAAGCTAAAATCCTAGAAGTGACGTTGAATGATGGCTACCAACAAGGCATCAACTGGTCAAACTTATCGGCGTCAATTGGTAACTCGGGTAGTATCGTAGTCAACCGCCCTGCGTCGACATTACCACCATTGGATGCGATTGGCACGCTATTGGGCGGTCAAACTAACGTGACTATTTCGGATGGTAACTTCAATGCTGTATTGAGCTTCATGTCTACGCAAGGTGACTTGAACGTCCTTTCGAGCCCTCGTATTACCGCTGCCAACAACCAAAAATCTGTCATCAAAGTGGGTACCGATGAGTACTTTGTTACCGAGCTATCGAGCAATGCAGGCAACGGTGAAAACTCAAATGCAGTTCCTGAAGTGGAACTGACGCCATTCTTTTCGGGTATTTCCCTCGATGTGACTCCGCAAATTGATAACAAAGGCAATGTGTTCCTGCATGTTCACCCCGCAGTTATTGAAGTCACGGAAGAAGTGAAGCAATTGAACTTGGGCGGAGATTTCCAAAACATCCAACTGCCATTAGCGAAAAGCTCTATTCGTGAATCAGACTCGGTTATTCGTGCTAAAGATGGCGATGTTGTGGTTATCGGCGGGTTGATGAAACAGCAAAATCGTGAGCTTGTTTCTAAAGTCCCATTTTTGGGCGATGTACCAGCACTGGGGCATTTGTTCCGCAACGTGAATAACGTAACTGAGAAAACAGAATTGGTCATCTTGCTAAAACCGACCGTAGTTGGCGTGAACTCTTGGCAGAAAGAGCTAGAGCGCTCTCGTGATCTGCTGCAAGAGTGGTTCCCAGATGCGCAATAAGCGCTGGGAAAGGTTCTGTTTTTCAATAGGTTTGTGATTCGAGTATGTACTTGTCACACTTTGGGTTCCGAGTTCAGCCTTTTTCGTTAACCCCAAATACAGAAATGTTCTTGGGGTTAGTCCCTCACTATGAGGCGATCCAAACCATCCTAGCTGCCGTGCAAATGGGAGAAGGGGTGATTAAGGTGACGGGAGAAGTCGGCACTGGAAAAACCATGGTATGCCGTAAGCTGATCGAGCAGATTGAATCTGAAGTTGAGCTTATTTACTTACCCAATCCAGTGTTGAATGGGGAACAGTTGCAGTTTGCTGTCGCCAGAGAGTTGGGTATCGAGAACGATGATCCGCTGCGCATCGTTTCCCTCATTCAAGAGCACTTGATTCAAGTACATGCCTTGGGAAAGAAAACCGTCTTGATCGTTGATGAAGCGCAAGCTCTTTCCCCACAAGCTTTAGAAACATTGCGTCTATTTGGCAACCTAGAAACGGAACAAGATAAGCTCATTCAATTGGTGTTATTCGGACAACCTGAGTTGGATGAAAGATTGGCTAACCATGAGCTAAGGCAATTTCGTCAACGCATTACGTTTAGTTGCCAGTTACGTCCTCTCTCTATCGATGAAGGCGTGGCTTACATCAATAATCGTTTAGATAAAGCAGGCAATGGGGCGCACATTTTTTCTATTGAACAGAAAAAAGCGATTTGGCGTTCATCCATGGGGATTCCGCGCTTGATAAACCAAATTAGTCACAAGTCGTTGCTTGCTGCATTTAATGATCGTTGCACACTATTGAAAAATCATCACGTTTACGCCGCTATGCACGATACGTTTGATGCCCGTAAACCTAAGTTTAAAACACCCGTATTTTGGGGATGGAGTCAACCTTGAGTGCTATCAATAAAGCATTATCAGAACTTGCTGAAAAAACATCGCCGTCAGAGTTTACTCGTGCGGAGATTCCAAGTGTCTCACGCAGTAAACCTTGGCTTTGGCTTGTGGCCGGTTTTTCGTTAAGCCTTGCGGTCGGAAGCTGGGCGGTTTCTCGCGGTCCTGTCCCTTCAGGCGAGCTATCACAATTTAAAACCGATGCTATGCCATTGTCGTCTGTGAATGTCTCACCAATTGTTTCATCGGAGCGCACTCACTCGCCAACGAGTAAAATGACGCCCGATACAACTCAAGTGGTTTACACTAAGCCAGCCACACAGCCGGTCGCGCAACAGCCTCACATGCAAGAGACTGATAGGTTCACGCCAAAATCTGAGATAAATATCGCCTCTGATGATTCAGTTTTACTCGCGCAGTTAGCAACGATGCCGAGCGAGGAACAATACGATCACGTAACCCACACGACAGCAGAAAACAGTTCAATGAGTATTGAGCAGGTTGAGCTTACACATCGTCAGCTTTCCCTTAAGGCTGTTAGTCGAGCGGAAAAGGCACTCGATGCTAACGATATGCAAACAGCGTTATCGGCTTATGCCGAGGCGTTGCGTTATGAGCCAATGAATGCAGACACGCGTCAAAAGTTATCAGCGTTGTACTTTGGTAAAGGTGACACGCGTAAAGCATATGAGATTATTCAAGAAGGCATCAACCTAGATACGAACAACCAAGTACTCCGCTTGGCCTTGTCTAAGTTGTTAGTGAAAGCTAATCAACCTGAAGCGGCGCTGAGCCCGCTTGTTCATTTGCCTCCAGTACCAAGTCGAGATTACTTGGCGATGCGTGCGGCATTGGCACAAAAACACAAGCAAAATGACATTGCGCTTGAGAGCTATCAACTCCTCACTCAGCGTGAACCGGAAAACGCGCGCTGGTGGTTAGGTTTAGCTATTCAACAAGAGCGTGCCCTGGCTTTTACTGCCGCGATCAACTCTTACAACCAAGCCCTGGGTAAAGTTGGCATTTCGAATCAATCGCAAGCATTTATCCGTGACCGTTTGAGCATCTTGAAAGAGTTGGAGAGCGCACAATGAAAATTCAGTTGAGAAAACGCTTGGGCGATCTTCTGGTTGAGGAAGGTATCGTCTCTGAAGAACAAATCCAGCAAGCACTAAACGCACAACGCAGTACCGGGCAGAAGCTAGGGGATGCGTTAATTGACCTTGGCTTTATTACCGAAAAGCAAATGTTGGACTTCTTGTCTCAACAGCTTGGTTTGCCACTGATCGATCTTGGTCGTGCGCCTGTGGATGCTGAAGCCGTGCAGATTTTACCTGAGGTACACGCACGTCGCTTACGTGCGATGGTCGTTGCTCGAAGTGGGGACACACTGCGCGTTGCTATGAGTGACCCTGCGGACTTGTTCATCCAAGAATCATTGATGAACTTGTTAGGTCAATACAACCTTGAGTTCATTGTGGCTTCAGAGCGTCAGCTCATTTCAAGCTTTGACCGTTATTACCGCCGTACTAAAGAGATAGCCTCCTTTGCTGAACAGCTGCATGAAGAGCATAAAGATGTACAAAGCTTTGATTACGGTATTGATGAAGCCGATAGTGAAGAGGTTACCGTTGTAAAGCTGGTTAATTCCATGTTTGAAGATGCGGTACAGGTTGGAGCTTCGGATATTCATATTGAGCCAGACGATCAAGTATTGCGTTTGCGCCAGCGTATTGATGGCGTATTGCATGAAACGCTCTTAAATGAAGTGAATATTGCATCGGCTTTGGTTCTTCGACTGAAGTTGATGGCACACCTAGATATTTCTGAAAAGCGCTTGCCGCAAGATGGCCGATTCAATATCAAAGTTCGTGGCCAATCAATTGATATTCGTATGTCGACGTTACCAACGCAGTACGGAGAATCTGTAGTAATGCGTCTGCTTAACCAGTCCTCTGGTTTGCGTCCGTTAGAAGAGTCGGGCTTGCCGCCAGACTTGCTTGCTCGCTTACGTCGACAGCTGGCGCGTCCGCACGGCATGATTTTGGTTACCGGGCCGACAGGTTCCGGTAAAACCACCACGCTTTACGGCGCATTGAGTGAGCTCAACGAACCTGGGAAAAAGATCATTACAGCAGAGGACCCGGTTGAATATCGTCTGCCTCGCATCACTCAGGTACAGGTTAACAGTAAGATCGATCTAACTTTCTCGCGTGTCCTTAGAACCTTTTTACGTCAAGACCCAGACATAATTCTTGTTGGTGAGATGCGTGACCAAGAGACGGTAGAAATTGGTCTGCGAGCTGCACTAACGGGGCATTTAGTATTGAGCACTCTCCACACCAACGATGCTGTCGACAGTGCGTTACGCATGATCGACATGGGGGCGCCG
The DNA here is from genome assembly GCF_033339195.1 of Vibrio sp. 811. Taxonomy (NCBI): domain Bacteria; kingdom Pseudomonadati; phylum Pseudomonadota; class Gammaproteobacteria; order Vibrionales; family Vibrionaceae; genus Vibrio; species Vibrio sp. 811. Next base: position 74,008 of record NZ_JAWOUB010000017.1, on the reverse strand, counting down.
GGTTACTTGGTTGCTAGTGCAGTCAGAGCCGTGGTGGCGCAGCGTCTTGTGCGCCGAGTTTGCCCAGATTGTAAAACAGAAGACCACTTAGATGAGTCTCGCCAGCAGTGGTTAGCTGGGCGTTTCCCAAATCAAGTTAGCACCATTTTTTATAAAGGCGCAGGTTGCCAAAACTGTAACTTGACTGGTTATCGAGGCCGAATCGGTGTGTTTGAAATGCTCGAACTTGAGCAAGAGATGATGGATAAATTGCGCGCCAATGATGCGGTTGGCTTTGCGCAAGCCGCGCGCTGCTCAGAAAACTATAAGCCACTGCTTGCTTCTGCAATGGAACTGGCGCTACAAGGCACCGTCAGTTTGGATGAAGTGATGACCCTAGGTGAGGGTGATGCTTCTGGTAAGACTGATCCCATTTTCATATAGGTAAGTGAATGCCAACTTTTCGTTATCAAGGTCGCACGCTAGACGGCTCATCCACTAACGGCAAAATCGAAGCAGTGAACTCAGAAGCTGCGGCGGAAGCATTGATGAACAAAGGGGTCATCCCGCTCAATGTACGGTTAGAGAAAGAGTCGGCAAAAAGCCAAGTGAGCTTGTCTAAGCTGTTTGTGCCTGCTATTCCGTTGGAAGTAATTATTCTTTTCTCTCGTCAGTTGTTTAGTTTGACTAAAGCTGGCGTACCTTTGCTGCGCTCTATGCGTGGCTTGTTGCAAAATTGCGAAAACAAACAGCTCAAAGAGGCGCTAGAAGATGTCGTTTCTGAACTGAGTAATGGCCGAGGTTTGTCTTCTGCGATGCAGCAACACAGTAAAGTATTCAGCCCTCTGTTCGTTTCTATGATCAACGTCGGTGAGAATACGGGTCGGCTTGACCAAGCGCTATTGCAACTGGCGAATTACTACGAACAGGAACTTGAGACTCGCAAACGCATTAAAGCGGCGATGCGTTATCCGACGTTTGTCATTATCTTTATCACCATTGCCATGTTTGTATTGAATATCTTGGTGATCCCTGAGTTTGTATCGATGTTCACGCGCTTTGGGGTTGAGCTACCACTGCCGACGCGTATTTTGATCGCGACTTCTAATTTCTTTGTTAATTATTGGGTGTTGCTGGTTGTGGCAATGATTGGTGCGTTTACGGTGTTCAGAGCGTGGGTGGCGACGGCTGATGGTCGGGAGAAGTTCGATAAGTTTCGGCTTCGGCTGCCAATTGTAGGCGATATCGTTAATCGTGCGCAGCTTTCTCGTTTTGCCAGAACCTTTTCGTTGATGCTGAAATCAGGGGTGCCACTTAACCAGTCTTTGGCTTTGGCCGGGGAAGCCTTAGGGAACCGTTTTTTAGAAAATCGAATTCTTGAAATGAAGTCCGCAATTGAAGCGGGTAGCACCATTTCAGTGACGGCCATCAACAGTAAAATATTCACCCCATTGGTGATTCAGATGATTGCAGTAGGTGAAGAAACTGGTCGTATTGATGAGCTGCTGCTGGAAGTGTCGGATTTTTACGATCGAGAAGTTGATTACGATCTAAAAACACTGACCGCAAGAATAGAACCATTACTTTTGGTGATTGTAGCAGGTATGGTCATGGTGCTGGCATTGGGTATCTTCCTACCAATGTGGGGAATGCTCGACATCATCAAAGGCGGCTAATAGGTGGTTGAAAATCAAAGCCGAGCAACGCTTATTGTATTTGGGGTTATTGCTACGATTATGGCGGTGGGTTTGGTGGTCAAATTACGTCCTGTGACCGAGCAAGCACAAGTAACTGGAGCGAAGTTAGCGAGAGTTTGGATGCAAGACAGTGTTCAGCGTTATCGTCAAGCTTGGCTAGTACAAGGCGAGCCAGAACATATGCTGATGGATGGCTTAAACCTTACTATGACTGAGGGAGGGTTAGTGTCTCCCTTTACTCAGCAAGGTGTATTAGATTGTGGTTATTGGCTAGCGGTGCATTACCCCCAACGTAAAATAATGACCAACAAGTTAATAGATATCAGTGGAGCCATCAAAACTGATCGTTATGTCTGTCAATACACTTATGAAAATGGTCAGTCGATTGTAGTTATCTCAACTGCTAATCAACTGAAAATATACGTCGAAATGTCGGCGGAGTGAATTTTTTGACACCTAAGCACTATAATTGGTAATGAAAGTCGGTATAATGCAATCATTACCATAAGTAACAGGCTGTAATAGTGGGTAAACAATAATGTGTTTTTCTCATTTCAGCATGAACTGAATAATGGCGAATCGTCATTCTGCTCAAGCGGTAGATACAGTATCCACTTCACGGTCAGTTTTAGTGAACGTTGCTGCCCCAAACCGTTTTGACAATATCCAAAATGGTCGCGTGACCTAAACAAAACTTTGCAGTTGTACTGCATGCTTACATAGAGAGAGTAAACAATGAAAAGACAAGGTGGTTTCACCCTTATCGAATTGGTAGTGGTAATTGTAATCCTAGGTATTCTAGCGGTCACTGCAGCACCACGTTTCCTTAACCTGCAATCTGATGCTCGTCAGTCTTCATTACAAGGCTTGAAAGGAGCAATGACTGGAGCTTCTGGTATTGCGTATGGTAAGGCGGCTATAGAAGGAGTTGAAACTGAAAAATATGATTCTACCACTAATAAATACCCTACTCTCGACGACGGCACTGAAATTCATGTCGGATACCCTGCTCCAAATGCTGACGGGATTATCGCCTTGGTTGATGGCTTAGAAACTGGAACTGAAGGTGATTGGTCCGTGTATGTTGATGAGGCAAACAGCACAGTATTTGCTACTTTCCAAACAGGTGAAGATTTAACAGCAGCTCCTTCTAAATGCTATGTTAGTTATGCTCTAGATAAGTCAGACGCTGATGCAGTTCCTGTTTATAAAGTAAACAAAGATTGTTAAGTCTAGTTATCGTACAGAGGCCAGCTAGTCTGGCCTTTATCTCTTTATTTTGATGAATATCGGAATAGTTCATATGCGTAAAACATCGGGTCTTAGTGCGATAGAGTTTGTCGTTGTGCTGATTATCTTAGGTGTGATCGGTTATGTGGTATTACCAAGATTTATCAGCTTTGAGCCAGAAACTTACGAAGCGAAGTGGGAGAAAACTAAGCAGACCGCAGAGCATGTTTCTGAGACGCTGAGCAACAAAGAAACTTACGATCGAATAGAAGAAGAGATTGGCCGTTCAAAAGGGCAAAATAACTAGATATTGGTTATTTGTTCGTCTGTTCACATTTCGAATCGAAAAATTATAAACCTATCATTAATCTCATAATTTCATCGTATACTTATTTCGCTTGTTCTAAGCCTAAGGTTGGGTTATGAAAATTCGCAGCTCTACATTAGGGTTTACCTTGATGGAATTGATCTTAGTGATCGTTCTCTTATCTATTCTTTCCCTTTTTGCTGCCAGCCGTTTTATGGGCTCTGGCAGTTTTTCTGCATTTGCACTTCAGGAACAAGTCATCTCAGTCATTCGTCAGGTACAAGTTAATCGAATGCAGTCGAATATTGATATACCTGATAAGCCTTACCCAGAACGATGCTTTCCAAGTAGCTATAAATCAGAAGAAGATCCAAGCTATACCAATTTTTGCTTATCAATAACTAGTGCTTGTATTGGTTCAACAGCAGCATGTTCATTGACGGGTAATGCACAAGATGCTCGCAGTGATGTGGTTATCGATAAGTCGGCTAAGTTTTCAATCATCAATGGTGCAACTAGCCCAATCGAGTTTAACCTGTTAGGTAACCCTGTAAGCGGTGCAGTAAACATCTTAATTGAAGACCAAAATGGCCAAAGCCGCTGTGCAGTAAACATCAATAGTCAAGGCTATGTTTCCAAAGGATCATGCTTATGAGAAAAGTTCGCGGCATGACCTTAATTGAAATGATCATCGCGATTGTCTTAATGGGCATAGCGATGGTGGCATTCACCTCTTTTCTTGTCCCTCAGGTTAGAGATTCTGCCAATCCTCATTATCAAACCCGCGCCTCTGCTCTAGCTCAAAGCTTTATGTCACAAATTCTTGCGCGTGGTTTTGACGACAACAGTAACTTTGATGGAGGGCTGGTTCGTTGTGGTGAGAACTCCGTCAATTGCACTTCGTCTGAAGATCTTGGCGCTGAAACAGGGGAGTCACTTCCTACAGATTTTAATGATGTTGATGATTTTATCGGTTGCTGGAGCACGCCTAATACGCTCGCTCAATGTAAGAGCGTGTCTCGAGGAAATATTACCGATGTGTTGGCGAATGTCGGAGAAGATAGTGCAGAACAATATAAAAATTTTAGGGTAGAAGTCCAAGTTGCCTATGATGATTTAGGTGGTTCGGAGACAAGTTCTCAACCTAAGTATAAAAAAGTTACATTGACTATCTTTGCGGGCACGGCTCAACCCCTGACTTTAACGGCTTTAAAAGGGAACTACTAATGAAAGAACGTGGTTTCACTTTAATTGAGATGGTCGTTACGATAGTTATCGGTAGTATCATCATGTTGGGTATTGCCGGTTATATTAAACTAGGGATAAAAGGGTACGCAGACAGCATAGGCCGTCAGCGAGTACAGACAGAAGCACAGTTTGTGATCGAGAAAATGTCCCGTGAAATTCGCCATGCCGTGCCAAATAGTTTTCATGAGCCAACTGGGACAAGCAATTGTTTGGAGTTTGTACCCATTGAATATTCGGGCTTTTATGCTTTTAGTGGTAGTACTCTGGAGTTTCTTATTGGCAACGATACTAAGCTAAAACGTATTCCTAATGAGCGATGGTTGGTGATAAATCCTAGTCGGTATGAAGATCTTTTCCCTAAAAATCCAGATAACCCAGAATCATCTCAACGAATTGAATTAAAAGAGATATCAAGAGATAAAGTTGATGAGCCTTTTATTGTTTCTGTAGGTGAAAGCAGCATCAGCTCTAGCTCTATTTCTAGCCGTCATTACATTTACCAAGATAAATCTCAAGTCCGTTATTGCTTCGATAGCGGTCAAGTACTTCGTAATAATGTCATTGTCACGGATAGTATTGATACATCAGCGAGTTACATGCGTTATGTTGAGCCAACTCTACAACGTGGTGGGCTAGTACATATTAACTTAGAGTTTTTACAGGATGGGGAGCGTAGTGTGTATCAGCAAGACGTGCAGGTGCTCAATGTTCCGTAAACGAAATCAGCAAGGTAATGTTCTCATCGTGGTGCTTTTTGTCATTATTGTGATGGGTTATTTAGCCGCCTCTCTTATGAGAATAAGTTGGTCAAATCAAAGTGGACTAACCCGGGAGTTCTTAGGCACAAAAGCTTGGTTTGTTGCTCAATCTGCCAACGAATGGGCACTGACACAGTTGTACCCGCTTAACGATGATGACCCTGATATCGCAGATATTTGTTTGAATGAGGTCAGTGGTGCAACCCCTAATGTTATACAGAATACGGCATGTAGGATTAATAAGATGAGTTGTTTAAAGTTGGGGGTTCTGAATGAGGGAACCTCAGAGGCACAGTCTTTGTTTAGAGTGCAAGCAACCGCCATTTGTGGTTCAGGGCTGTCTCAAGTGCAGCGTCAGCAAGAAGTTTGGGTTAGGGAGTAGAACAATGAACAAGATAGTCTTAATGTTTGCTTTGATAACTATGCCGTTTTTTTCTCATGCTGACGATTGGGATGAGACTGAGTCGTGTCGTGTAAAACTCAAAGATTCATTTGCTATTGAAGCTAAGTATTGCGATGACTGCGATACTGATGACATCAAATTTTATGTTCGAGGGAAAAAAGACAACACAATAGAACTGAAAGAGGATGTTATTTATCTAAAAAAAGAAGGTAATGTTAATGGCAATGGCAATAGTAAAAGTGTTTTATACCGTTTATGGTCTGCCAATGACGATGTCGATGGTATTTTTAATGAAGACGAAGACCATTTAGACGGGGATACAGTTTATACCATTCGTATTGAATTTAATGATATCGAAAAGAGCGGGAATAGTTATACCGTAAACTTGTCTTACTTTTTATATGATGGAACAACACTTCTTAAACCAGGAATCGAAAGTAGAGTTGAGTTTGATGATCTGTCGAACAGCTCTGATGTGTTTTTCGAACAAGATGAAGACTTATTCGATTTAAACTGTCAACCTTCTTCGAGACCAGAGCCCAATCCAGATCCAGAGTTTTCAGTACCTGACAATGTTTGTAAATCGTTTCCTGAGCCAATTCAAGGGTGGAAGCAGGCTGAGAGCGAACTCATCGTGACTAACTCGGCAGTGAGAGCGTTAGGCTGGTCCCCTGAGTACCTTGCGGATAGCCAAAATAGGTACACTCAAGAAACCAATGGCCAAAGTTGGCAAACACTAAGAATAGGTTTTGATTCCGGGGGGCAAGCTTGGCAACTTTATCAGAACTCAAATTCAAAGGTTTGTGACGATAATATGGGATGTTTACCGGACGATGCCGAGCCAGGAGGTGGTGACGGTCTTGTTGAAACACGCAAAGCGAACAAACCTACGCCTATAACAGAGTCTTTTAATTCCGGTCGCGATCTACTGATTCGCATGAAAGACACTGATGCGAACTTCTATGAAAAAGTGTGCTCGTCAGGCTCTGATGCGTGTTCGTTCAGTGAGACTAATGGCAAGGTTGTTATTCGCCTGAAACGTGACCTGAAGAGCCTGGATATTAATGGCTATAACACAAATAAGACGGTAGAGCTGCAGTTGGATGGACAACGAACCATTGAAGAGTTTGTTTATGACTCTGGCTATGATCTATCCCTTTACTTCAGTGACAATGCCGAACTAACGGTAAAAACGTTTAGAAATAAAGGTTCAAACCCGAAACTTATTTTCGGTAGTAATGTGAAATTTAATGTTGTAGGCACAAATCAGCCTGTTGGCCCAGTTAACTCAGCAGATTTTAAATTAGAAGACGCGCATTTTGATTATCGCACTGTTAAAGACGAACTTATTTTGCCTGTTATTTATGGTCCTGAAGCGAGCTTCCATTTTAAAACGGATTCAGGACAGGTATTCAAAGGCTTTATTTTAGCTAAAAGCATCATGCTTGATACCAGTGAGTATATCTATGGTGCGGTTACGAGTCTTAGACTGGATATGCGTGGGTCAACAAAAATTGAAAAGCCTAAATATCCAGGATCATGTTGGCTTCCGCCTCAGCCTCAGCAATGTACACTATTGCCAGAAGAAAATTTCAATTCAGGCTCACTGTCAAACTGGTCGGTTATGGGATTTAAAGACAACGAGGGTAATGTTAGTGATCCCCCTGTCGTGTCTGACCAACGTTTCATTTTAAACTCAAATAAGCAATATCAGGCCACAGCATCCGCGTACAATTATGTGTTCCCGTCAGATCAAAATTATTTAGAAGTTGAGTTTGATCACTATGCCTACGGCGGTAATGGTGCAGATGGTGTTGCGTTAGTTATTTCTGATGCGAGCATCCCTCCTAAAACGGGGGCGTTTGGCGGTCCGCTTGGCTACGGGATGAAACTTAAGAGTTATCCGAACACGGATGTTTCCGAAGATGCGGAAGGTTTCGCTGGTGGTTGGCTAGCTGTGGGTATTGATGAGTACGGTAACTTCAGACGCGAAGGCGGTGAACAAGTCACACGAAATGCTGTTGCAGACAACGTAGTGGTGCGTGGTGCCGGGGCTCAAGACAGCCAAGGTAAGTGGCTTAAAGGCTATCCGTTTATTACAGAGAAAAACTTCGGTGGTTCTTTGGATGGCAGAAACAATAAACTGCATCGATATAAAGTGGTTTTAAACTCTCGTAACGCCAATACGATGACGTTAGCTGTGTTTCGAAAAATAGGAGAAAATGGCGACTGGGACCGCGTCATTGATGAATTCGATGTATTAGAAAAAGGCGGGTTTACCGATATCCCAGAAAATTTCCGCTTATCGGTAACCGCTTCAACGGGCTATGACACAAACACACATGCGATTGATAACTTCCAAGTTTGTGCGGATGAATATCAGAAAATCACAAACGGTATTCACCACTTTGAATTCGAATATGCAAAGACTGGCAGCATTTGTCAGGCCTCTGATGTGATATTAAGAGCCTGTATGAATGAAGCTTGTTCAGAGCAATATCCTAGAGATGCGGACGACAGTGCCTCTTTAACGCCTTTATCTGTAACTTTAAGTACATCTGGCTTTGAAAAAGTTGCTACTTGGGTTGGTGGTGCAAATATTCTGCTTCAAAATGAGAAACAACTTGAATTACAGGGCTTAAGTGAAGGAACAGTCACCTTAAAGGTTGAGAGTAGTAAACCAGTGACACAGTCTGGTTTTGAAGAGACTCTTTGCTACTACAGTGATGGCTCGCGTTCGGACTGCACAATCACTTTTGCACCAGGTGTACTTGCAGTAAATGTTGACGATGTTGTGTCTAGTCGTGAAACTGAAGGTGAGGATTACCTCTCATTCTGTGCAAATCTTACTGAAAATCAAGGTGAGTCTCGCGATGTCAAAATGTCTATTTATTACGACTTCGCACCTGTAGACAACTCTCAACCAGTTTCGATCACTTACAAGAAAAAGGTTGGAGACAATGATCCAGAGTGGAGTTCTGCCATTGATGTGACTACGACTGACCAAGATTTACCAAGTGTGTTTTTTGACAACGAAGGTAAAGCGTATTTTAAATTGAAATACGAAGAAGTTGGGCAAGTGACGTTAAAAGCTAGTGTGGCTGGATCTGTTGGTGATGATAGTTTTGTTAGTTTCCCTTCAAAACTGAAAGTGACTGCAAAGAGTGGTAATAAAAGTGGAGAGTGCACTAACAGTGAAGTTGGCTGCTCTGGTAGGTTTGTTGCTGCAGGTGAAGTTTTTGAGTTAACCATCTCGGCATTGCAGGATGATGACTCTGTAGCGAAAAACTACCAAGAAGAGACTATTGTAATCAGCAACAGCGTTAAGTATCCGTCAACTGGCTCATCAGCCAAACTTCTGAATGAGAAGCTACCTGAATCAAGTCAATGGTCTCGTGGCAGTGTGACGTTTGATCAATCTGTGTCTGACGTGGGGGCTTTTGAGCTTAAGGCACAAGCACCTATTGCAACCGATGAAAATGGCGATGAATTGGATAAATCACTCTATCTTGGTAGTAACGCGTTCAAAATCCAAGATGGCAATTTGACGGTCGGTCGTTTCTATCCAGATTACTTTAAAGTCACCGGGACAGAGTGGACCTACCCTGATAATCAGAATCAATCTGTATATATGGGACAGAATTTTGAATCGGTTAAGTTTGAAGTCACAGCATATAACGCTAACGGTTACACAACTCAAAATTATGGTGGTTTTGCTAATTCTTTGAAAGCAGATTTGTATTTGGCTGGTGGTTACTCAGATAGACTTAGCATTTTGGATTCCGATTTGGAGAGTGATAACTGGTCGGGAGCTGTGTGGAGCAAAACTTGGGATAACTCAGTTTATTGGCGTAAAGATTTATCTTTGCCGAGTCCCGATGGTCCATTTAATTCAAAACTACCGGCAGACAAGGATAGTTCCATCGAAACGTCTATTTCGCTTTCACTTAATAATAATGGAACTAAAGTATCTGGCTATGTTGATCCTACGATGTTCTTAAAAGAAGGGCAAAATAGCACTGAAGATAGAATGGTTTCGCAACAGCTACTATCGCAACCTGATGTCAGGTTTGGTCGCATAGCTCTGGATGATGTGGGAGTGAATCAGGGTAAATCTGTTAATATCCCCCTTAGAGTGGAGTATTGGAGAGATAACCGATTCGTTTTAAACAGTAAGGATAACGGGACAACAGTGTCCCCAACTCTAAAAAGCCAGGAGCCAGTTTGGCCTGATGATGGCTCCGACTGCGACATTTTACTTGAAGGCGTCAGAACGACGGTTAACGATGGTGCCATGCGTGAACTTATTGCTAAGCAAGAGCGCGCAGACTGTGGACGTCAACAAGCTGAAGTTTGGCTTAATCTCGACCCTAGTGGTAACAACCTCCCTTGGCTCAAATACGACTGGGTAAAAGAACCTGCCGGAAAAGCTCCTGCCGAAGAAAACCCATCCTCCGTCGTCACCTTCGGTATTCACCGTGGTAATGACCGTGTGATTTACCGTGGTGAGCCAGGGTTAACCGGACAGTAACAACTTAGGTTTTTGCCCTTAAGTTAGGAAACTGCAAGAAATTGAGGCTTTCTGCTCATGTTTGTGTACCAATACCTTGCTGTGACAGCGAGGCATTGGTACATTTAGAGCAATTTTTGTCTTCTATATTTTTGCAGGATGAGCGAAGAGTATGTTTAAGAAACTTCGTGGCATGTTTTCTAACGATCTATCTATCGATTTAGGTACAGCCAACACTCTAATTTACGTAAAAGGGCAAGGAATTGTCCTTGATGAACCTTCTGTAGTTGCTATTCGTCAAGATCGTGTAGGTTCTGCAAAAAGCGTTGCTGCAGTCGGTCACGCAGCAAAACAGATGCTTGGTCGTACACCTGGCAACATTTCCGCTATTCGCCCAATGAAAGACGGCGTAATCGCTGACTTCTACGTAACCGAAAAAATGCTTCAGCACTTTATCAAGCAAGTGCACGATAACAGCATCCTAAAGCCAAGCCCACGTGTTCTTGTTTGTGTTCCTTGTGGTTCTACCCAAGTTGAGCGTCGCGCAATTCGTGAATCAGCACTTGGTGCTGGTGCGCGTGAAGTTTACCTAATCGACGAGCCAATGGCGGCGGCAATTGGTGCTGGTTTACGCGTATCTGAGCCGACAGGTTCAATGGTGGTCGATATCGGTGGTGGTACAACTGAAGTTGCCGTTATCTCTCTAAACGGTGTGGTTTACTCATCGTCTGTACGTATCGGTGGTGACCGCTTTGATGAAGCTGTGATCAACTACGTACGTCGTAACTACGGCAGCTTGATTGGTGAAGCAACGGCTGAAAAGATCAAACACGAAATCGGTTCTGCTTACCCTGGTGATGAAGTTCAAGAGATTGAAGTTCGCGGTCGTAACCTTGCAGAGGGTGTGCCACGCAGCTTTAGCTTGAACTCAAACGAGATCCTAGAAGCGCTTCAAGAGCCGCTATCTGGCATCGTATCAGCAGTCATGGTTGCACTAGAACAGTGTCCACCAGAGCTTGCTTCAGACATTTCTGAAAACGGTATGGTACTAACCGGTGGTGGTGCACTACTTAAAGACCTAGACCGTCTACTAATGGAAGAAACTGGTATTCCTGTGGTTATCGCGGAAGATCCACTAACGTGTGTTGCGCGTGGTGGCGGTAAAGCACTAGAAATGATCGACATGCACGGTGGCGATCTGTTCTCTGAAGAATAAAGGTTTAGGTGAAGCTCATGTCGGGCTTCACCTTCATTTCTGCTCTCTCTGTAATTCAAACATGCTCCATACCTAAAAGTATTTAGTTAAGTATTTTTAGGTTGCCAAGTAAGGCTCAATAATCATGGAAGCAATCAGGTCAAAAACAAGATGAAACCGATTTTCGGCAGAGGTCCGTCTCTGCAATTACGTCTGTTTTTTGCTGTCATCGTGTCGGCGAGCTTAATGCTGGCCGATAGTCGTCTAGATACGTTTTCCAACGTTCGATACCTACTAAACAGTATGGTTGCACCGATTCAGTACGCAGCGAATTTACCTCGTAGTATGTTCGATGGCGTATTTGAACGTTTTAATTCTCATCAGGCATTGGTTGAAGGCAATCGCAGCTTAAAGCGAGAAGTGCTACGCCTGAAAAGCGAGCTTATCTTGCTCGACCAGTATAAAGAAGAAAACCAACGCTTACGTAAGTTGTTAGGATCTTCATTTGTCCGTGATGAAAAGAAAGTCGTGACAGAAGTAATGGCGGTTGATACTTCACCTTATCGTCATCAAGTGGTGATCGATAAAGGCCGTATTGATGGTGTTTACGTTGGTCAGCCTGTTATCAATGAGAAAGGCATCGTTGGTCAGGTCACGTTTGTCGCAGCGCACAACGCACGTGTTCTGCTGCTAACGGACGCGAAAAATGCAATTCCTGTCCAGGTGATCCGCAATGATATCCGAGTGATCGCATCGGGCAATGGTGAAATGGATGAAATCCAACTGGAGCACATTCCAACCAGCACAGATATTCAGGTTGGTGATTTATTGGTGACATCCGGTTTAGGTGGTATTTACCCTGAAGGATATCCAGTCGCGACGGTTACCAATGTGGATCACGATACGCGTCAAGAGTTCGCCTCAATCAAGGCTGAGCCGGTTGTGGAATTTGATCGCTTACGCTACCTACTGCTGATTTGGCCGAATGAAGACCGTCAACACAAAGTACTGCGGTCCAATGTAGATGAAGGGTTAGAGCAAGAACAAGAGGTAACCGATGGCCAATAATGTATTGAGTAGCCGAATGGTGATTGGCGTCAGTTTCTTCGTTGCGCTGGTACTGCAAACCATTCCATGGCCAGGTGTGTTAGATGTGTTACGTCCGTCATGGTTGTTCCTTGTCACGTGTTATTGGGTGTTGGCACTACCGCACCGAGTGAACGTCGGAACTGCGCTAGTGTTGGGCTTATTGTGGGATATCTTGATCGGCTCAACGCTTGGAATTCGTGGCATGATGATGTCGATCGTTATCTACCTTGTGGCGCTGAATTTCCTGTTGATTCGCAACATGGCATTGTGGCAACAGTCGATTTTAATTGCCTTTTTTACTGCGTTATTGGAAGTTTTGATATTCTGTGGGGAATATTTGAACCAGGACGTAGTATTTAATCCATTATCTCTGTGGACGGCGGCAATAAACTGTATACTTTGGCCATGGATGTTTTTATTAATGCGACGAGTTCGTCGTGCATGGCACGTAAGGTAAGGCGGTGAAGAAAAGCTTATCTCTCGTTCTCGCATCGGGTTCTCCGAGAAGAAAAGAGCTGCTTGCTCAACTGGGTTATGATTTTGAGATCGTATTGCCTGATATTGAGGAAGCCAAACAGGCTCATGAGCAAGCACGAGATTACGTGTTGCGTCTTTCTTTGGAAAAAGCTCAGGCAGGCTTAGCGTTGGCTAAGCCTGATTCCGTTGTATTGGGCTCTGATACGGTCGTAGTATGCGATGACCGTGTGCTAGAAAAACCAAAAAGTTTTGAAGATTCAAAGCGTATGCTTACTGACTTATCCGGTCGTCGTCATCAAGTGATGACTGCGGTGAGCGTTGTATCATCGGAACAACAACATTCAGTGGTCGTTACCACTGACGTGTGGTTCAAACCACTGACTCACGAAGAAATCGAACAATATTGGCAGTCAGGAGAGCCATGCGATAAAGCTGGAAGTTATGGTATTCAGGGACTCGGAGGGCGATTTGTCACCCGAATCGAAGGCAGTTATCACGCTGTAGTAGGCTTACCTTTGTTCGAAACCGATCAGCTAATTCAAGAATTTTTATAATTGTTTTGAGGTGTGCACATGAGTGCAGAATTGCTGCTTAACGTGACCCCGAGTGAAACTCGTGTGGCCATGATTGAAGGTGGAGTACTACAAGAAATACATATCGAGCGCGAATCGCGTCGCGGTATTGTGGGCAATATATACAAAGGCAAAGTAAGCCGAGTGTTACCAGGTATGCAGGCGGCTTTCGTCGACATTGGTTTAGATAAAGCGGCGTTTTTACATGCGTCAGATATTGTTCCTCATACCGAATGTGTGGCAGAAAACGAAAAACAGCAGTTTCAAGTCCGTGATATCTCTGAACTGGTACGCCAGGGACAAGACATTGTTGTGCAAGTGGTCAAAGATCCGCTCGGCACGAAAGGTGCGCGTTTAACGACGGATATCACCTTACCTTCGCGTTATCTTGTTTTTATGCCGGGGGCCAGCCATGTCGGTGTTTCGCAGCGTATTGAAAGTGAAAAAGAGCGCGAGCGTTTGAAAAAGGTGGTGAACCATTACTGCGATGAGCACGGTGGTTTTATCATTCGTACCGCGGCAGAAGGCGCTGATGAAAAAGAGCTATCTCAAGATGCGGCATTTCTAAAGCGTTTGTGGCTAAAAGTCATGGAGCGTCGCTCAAAATACAAAACGCGTTCAACACTTTACGGTGAACTCGGCTTAGCTCAACGCATTCTGCGTGACTTTGTTGGCACAGAGCTCGATAAGATCATGGTCGACTCCCGCCTTGAATACGAGAACCTGAAAGAATTCACTTCTGAGTATGTACCGGAGTTAACAGATAAGCTTGAGCTTTACGAAGGTGACAAGCCAATCTTTGACATGTACGACACCGAAAACGAAATTCAGCGTTCTTTAGAGCGCAAGGTCGAGCTAAAATCGGGCGGCTATTTGATCATCGATCAAACCGAAGCCATGACCACCATCGACATCAACACGGGTGCATTTGTTGGTCGTCGTAATCTCGAAGAGACTATCTTCAATACCAATATAGAGGCAACGCAAGCTATTGCGCGTCAGCTACGTTTACGTAACCTCGGCGGTATCATCATTATTGATTTTATCGATATGGCATCCGAAGAGCATCGTCAGCGAGTACTTACCTCACTGGAAACGGCGCTGGCGAAAGACCGAGTAAAAACCAACATCAACGGCTTTACCCAGCTTGGCTTAGTTGAAATGACGCGCAAGCGCACACGAGAAAGTATTGAACATATCTTGTGTTCTGGCTGTCCTACTTGTGAAGGCCGTGGCAGCGTGAAAACGGTCGAAACCGTATGCTTTGAGATATTACGCGAGATTACTCGTGTGAACCGTGCTTACGACGCCGATAATTTTGTCGTGTACGCATCGCCGTTTGTTGCTGAAGCGCTATTGGGCGATGAGTCTCATGCGTTGGCTGAGCTCGAAGTATTTATTGGCAAGCAAGTGCGAGTTCAGGCTGAACCCCTGTACATTCAGGAACAGTTTGACGTCGTAATGATGTAATTTGGAACATTTGTGAATTCTGGTGTTAACCGTTTTGGGCGTTTTTGTGCGTGGAGTTTAGTTACTGTATTGGTGTTATTAGCCATATTAGTAACCACGCTTCGCGTCACACTGCCGCAACTTAACCATTTCCAAGATGAGATCAAAACCTGGGTCAAACAAGGCACAGGTTTTGACGTTTCTATTGCCAATGTCGCAGGGACGTGGCGCAATAATCATCCCTCAATTGCGTTACTGGGTTTAGAGGCAAATCTACCAAACGTGCAAGATGCACGCTTCGCTGTTGAAGAAGTCCAAATTGAGTTCGACCTTATTCAATCTCTTTTTCAACTTAAACCTGTAGTTGCAGACCTTACCATTCATAACCTCGCTTTAGACATTCACACGGTAGACATTCTGCCGACTTCTCATCGTCAAGAACCGAAGCCTGAAGTGGATAAGAGCGAAGTGAAACTCATTGACCAACTCGACTCACTTCTTTTACGTCAGTTCGAAGACTTCACTATTAGCGATTCACGGATTTGGTATAAGTCTGTGTCAGGTGAAACTCGCCGTTTAGATATTGAGCACCTTCGTTGGAGCAATCAAGGGAAACGTCACGTAGCCGAAGGCACGGTTAGCATTGCCGATGTTCGCCTGAACTCGTTGTTAGTAAGCGCTAACTTTAAAGATCATGGCTCGTTGCGCGATGTATCTGGTGAGTTTTACGTGAGTGCTCAAGATGTCTCGGTCACACCTTGGCTGACCACTTACATGCAAGAAGAGTCAGGAGCAGAGTCGGGTAAAGTCAGCTTAAATACTTGGCTAACGCTCAAACATAGCCAACCGCATGATGCTTATGTTGAATTGCTGCCTTCCGAGTTGGTGTGGAATGAAGATGGACATCATGAGCTGTTTATTGAGTCTGGAATTTTCAATCTTCGACCAGATAAACAAGGCTGGAAAGTAAATGGCCACTCACTTCAGATCAGAACCGATAATACCCCTTGGCCAGAGCTAGACGTCGCGTTTGATTGGCAACCAAACGGCTGGATGCTTAATCTCTCTCAACTCGACATTGAAGCACTCATTCCGCTCATTAAGCTGGCTCCAGAGTCAGAGTCGACCAGTGACCTTATTAACAAACTAGCACCGAAAGGTCGGGTCGAAGATGTCCGATTGTCAATGAACGGTGGTTTAGACACCTTACGCTACTCGGCTGAACTGGATGAACTCGCGATGACACAATGGGAGCTCCTACCCGGGTTTCATCACGTACAGGGCAGCGTATCGGGGGATGTGAATCAAGCTAAAGCAAAAGTCACCGTCATTGATGATGTCTTTCCGTACGGCGATGTATTCCAAGCTCCGCTGAATATCAAACAAGGTGAAGTCGATATTATCTGGCAGCAAGATGATGCGGGTTGGCGTTTGTGGGCGGATAAAGTGACGGCAGCAACGCCTGATCTTCAAGTCTTGGGGGCATTCCGTCTTGATTTTCCAAAAGAACAAAGCCCATTTTTATCGTTCTATGCCGAAGCGGATCTCTACAACGCGGGTGAGACATGGCGCTATCTACCGACTCTGGCACTTGGACAAGACTTGACCGACTATCTTTCGACCGCGATTCAGGGCGGTAAAGTGAACACAGCGAAATTGTTGTGGTATGGCGAGTTAGGTGATTTTCCTTACAAAGAACATAATGGCATGTTCCAAGCTTGGGTTGGATTAAAAGACGCGAAATTTAGCTTTGATACGGCATGGCCAACCATCACGGATTTGCAGCTAGACTTGCTGTTTGAAAATGATGCCATGTATTTGGATTCAAAATCAGCCACACTAAATGGCGTTCATGCCAAGCGTATCACTGGGCGAATCCCTGAGTTGGCAGAAGGTGGACACATCGAGATTGAAGCGAAAGCAAGCGCGCCGGGTAATGAAGTCCGTGACTACATGATGGCGACGCCATTAGTGGATTCAGTCGGTGCCGCATTGACAGCGCTGCAAGTGAGTGGGCCCGTTTACTCTGAGTTTCAACTCAACATACCGTTTGATTTTGAGAAAGACTCTCGCGCTTGGGGTTATGCCGATTTAACAGAAAATCGTGTTGATATTGAAGCGCCGCCAATGACGCTTGAAAACGCCACAGGACGTATCACCTTCGACAATGATGTGGTTACCACATCGGGTTTGTCGGCCGAATTATTACAACAGCCTATCTCTCTTGATTTCCATGGAGAGAGTGCGGAGCAAGGCTACAACGTGATAATTAATACACTAGGAGATTGGGATGTCGAGCCGCTCAAACCCTATGTCGGTGAGCGTTGGTTAAACCTTGTTTCTGGCCATGCGCCGTGGCAAATGGATATTGACTTGCAACTCAATGATGTTGGTTTCACTTATCAGCTTGAAGTGCTGGCGCAGCTAAATCGTCTGGCTAGTCAATATCCTTATCCTTTAGCGAAAAAAATTGGTGAGTCTGGGCAAGCGAAACTGCAAGCATCCGGCAACCAAGAGAGTATTTCAGCACGACTACAGATCCCAAATGTGAAGTATCAAACTGAGATAGATATCGCTGGCGATGTCCCGGTTCTGACTGCGACTCATTTAATGGTTGGCAAAGGTGGCTTCCGGATTAGTCCTATTGTCGGGCACGATGCTTCGGTGCGTGTCGAAGAACTGAATTTAGACCAATGGGCGGAGCTTGCGCAGGTCTCTGAGAGCAAGCCTTCATCGTCTGTTTTGGCAAGCATGAAAACGCCGACCATTCCATTGCCGACACGCATTGAAGTTGAAACGCCAAACTTACAGCTCGGTGGGATTGAGTTTCATGATGTGGATTTTTCAGCAAGCAAGAAAAATTTGAGTTGGCAACTCGATGTGGACAGTCAAGAGGTTAAAGGGAAAGCTAACTATCTGAAACCCTATGATCTATCGGTCTCTCTAGAGCACTTGCATCTGTACATCCCAGGGTTTGAAGAGATGACCAAAGAGCGCAGTTCAATCTTTGCGAGTGAAGATCAAAACGCACCTTTGATTACCAATTTTGACCGCAAGTTTCACGCAGAGATGCCAAACTTAACTTTGAACATCGATGATTTTTGGCTGCAAGGTTACAAAGTGGGCAAAGTTAATGTTGATTTGCAGCGTCGCGAGAACCGCTTGGAGTGGAAAAATATCACCTTTAGTAGCGGCAAAAACCGCATTGATATGAGTGGTTGGTGGGACCTGACGAAAGAGAGTAGTCATTCCAACTTAACCATGAAAATGAAAGGTGATAACAACACCGATCTTATGGAGCGCTTTGGTATTACATCAGGCATTCAACAAGCACCATTTGAGATCAATGCCAATATGGAATGGGACGGCGCACCTTGGTCAATGAAGACACAAACCTTGCAAGGAAACGTCTCAACGGAATTTGGTAAAGGCGTGATCAGTGAAGTTAGTGGTGCGGCACGCTTGTTAGGCTTGTTCAGCTTGGATTCTATCATCCGTAAGATGCAGCTCGACTTTACCGACGTATTCGATAAAGGCATGGCATTCAACTCGATCACGGGAACAGGCAAAATCCAAGACGGTGTGTTTATCACCAATGATATCGTAATGGATGCGTTAGCAGGGGAAATGCAAATCCGCGGTATCGCTAATATGAACAGCAGAATGGTTGATGCGGAAGTGAAATTCACACCAGACATCACATCAGGCTTACCAATGCTGACCGCGTTTGCCGTTGCGCCTCAAACTGCTTTGTATGTCTTGGCCATCTCTACGGTGATATCTCCGGTGGTTGAGGTCTTCACTCAAGTCAATTATGAAGTGAAAGGCCCACTAGATTCACCAACGGTGAAAGAAATTTCGCGAAGTAAAGGTGAATACAAGCTGCCAGAAAAACTGCGTGAACAGGCCAAATAACTCACCGAATATAATGGAATAGGGAGGAAACACATGGAGCGTGTTGGCATTATTCAAATGACTTCGGGTCCGGATATTAACGCGAATTTGGACTTCATTGAAAAACAGTGTGCTTTAGCGAGCAAGCAAGGTGCCAAACTTGTTCTTACTCCTGAAAATACAGTGCTATTTTCCAGTCGCGAAGCTTATCATCAACATGCAGAGCCACTTGGCAGTGGCATGATTCAACAGCGGCTCTGTGAAATCGCTAGAAAGAACCAGTTAACGCTAATTGTCGGAAGCATGCCCATTCAAACCGCAAAAGGTGTCACGACAACAACACTTGTATTGCCGCCGCACGGTAAATGCATTGCTCACTATGACAAACTGCATATGTTTGATGTCGACGTAGCCGATGGTTATGGTAGTTATCGTGAGTCGGATACGTTTATGGCGGGTAATCAAATAGTCGTTGCGGAAACTGATATCGGCAGTGTTGGATTGAGTATTTGTTATGATTTACGTTTCCCAGAACTTTATAAAGTATTACGTCAAGAAGGGGCGGATATCATTGTGGTGCCCGCTGCGTTTACCGCTGTGACGGGGCAAGCTCACTGGGAAATACTATTGCGAGCTAGAGCGATTGAGACACAATGTTGGATTTTGGCAAGCGGACAAACTGGAACGCATCCATGTGGACGAAAAACATGGGGACACTCAATGGTCGTTGACCCTTGGGGACGTATCCATAAACAGCTTCAGGATGAGGTAGGTTTATTGGTGACTGAGATAGATTTGTCACAAAGCCAACAAGTAAGGCAGAATATGCCGCTGACTCAACACAGTCGCTTTCAAAATGAATTGAGACGGAAATAAAAGAGCTAACTATGAGCACAAACCAAATAGAACAGGCACTCCTTGCCCCAAATGGTCTGACAGAACAAGACATTGCTGACACGCTTGCCAGCATTGCGACGCGCCAGATCGATTATGCGGACATTTACTTTCAGTCCAGCTGGCATGAGTCTCTGGTTCTAGAAGACAGCATCATCAAAGATGGCTCTTTTAACATTGATTGTGGTGTTGGTGTCCGTGCAGTAACTGGCGAGAAAACCGGCTTTGCCTACTCTGATCAAATCCAGCCTGAAGGCCTGAAGCAGAGTGCAATGGCGGCGCGCGGTATTGCTCAGCAAGGGCAGAATGGTAAAGTCCAAGCGTTTAAACGCACCGAAAACCAAGCGTACTACGCCGCTGTGAATCCACTAGCTGAATGGGAAAAGCAGCAAAAAACAGAATTGCTCAAATTTCTAGATGCTTACATCCGCACTAAAGAACCATTGATTAAAGAGGTCTCGATCAGCATCAGCGGTGTGCATGAGCAGATGCTTGTTGCGGCAACAGACGGTACTTATGCAGGCGATATTCGTCCTTTGGTGCGTTTGTCTATTAGCGTGCTCGCACAAAAAGGTGAACGACGTGAACGCGGTAGCGCGGGGGGCGGCGGCCGTTTCGGTTACGATTTCTTTTTAACGGAAAGCAATGGTGTGAAACAAGCTTTTCATTACGCAGACGAAGCGATTCGCATGGCGTTAATCAACCTTGAAGCAGAAGCAGCACCAGCTGGCATGATGCCAGTGGTATTGGGTTCTGGCTGGCCTGGCGTGTTGCTACACGAAGCGGTAGGTCATGGCCTAGAAGGTGATTTTAACCGGAAGGAATCTTCGGTTTTCTCTGGCAAAATGGGTCAACAAGTGACGTCTTCGCTGTGTACCATCGTCGATGATGGCACGTTAAAAGACCTTCGTGGTTCACTGAATGTGGATGATGAAGGGGTAAACGGCCAGTACAACACGCTTATCGAAAATGGTGTGCTGAAAGGTTACATGCAAGACAAGCTAAACGCGCGGTTAATGGGTGTGAACCCAACAGGTAACGGTCGTCGTGAGTCTTATGCACATTTACCAATGCCGCGTATGACCAACACCTACATGCTACCAGGTGAACATACGCCAGAAGAAATAATCTCGACGGTCGAGAAAGGGTTGTATGCGCCAAACTTTGGTGGCGGTCAGGTGGACATTACTTCGGGTAAGTTTGTGTTCTCTGCATCCGAAGCATACTTGATTGAAAACGGTAAAATTACGCGCCCTGTTAAAGGTGCGACGTTGATTGGATCAGGTATCGAAGCAATGCAGCAAATCTCTATGGTCGGTAACGACCTAAGTATCGACAAGGGCGTTGGCGTATGTGGTAAAGCAGGTCAAAGTGTGCCAGTTGGGGTTGGTCAGCCGACCTTGAAGCTGGACTCACTGACAGTGGGTGGCACTGAGTAACTCAGTCGAATCGTTATAAAAAGAGCGCTCATTAGAGCGCTCTTTTGCTTTGTGAGTCGGTGTCAATTACAGGTTTTCTTCAGCAAATTCCGCCAAGCGGCTACGAACCACGCCGTTGAGGTGAATATTTGCGCTGCCTTCAAAGTTCTTGAAGCGCTCAACCATGTACGTCAATCCTGATGTCACTGGGGTGAGGTAATGAGAGTCAATCTGCGCCAAGTTACCGGAGCAGACGATTTTGGTTCCTTCGCCACAGCGGGTAATGATGGTTTTGATTTGTGATGCAGTGAGGTTTTGACACTCATCAAGCAGTACAAACGCATTTTGAATCGAACGGCCACGCATAAAGTTGATCGATTTAAATTGAATGTTGGCTTTATCGCAGATGTACTTCAATGAGCCTTCAGTGCAGTGATCGTGTTTATGTAGTGCTTCCAAGGTATCGGTCACCGCCGCTAACCACGGCATCATTTTCTCCTCTTCGGAGCCGGGTAAGAAGCCGATGGATTCACCGATATCTGGCGTGTTACGTGTTACGATAATTTTATCGAACATGCTTTTTTCAATGGTTTGCTCCAATGCTGCTGCCATTGCCAGTAATGTCTTACCACTACCCGCTGCACCCGTTAGAATCACCAAGTCAATTTCTGGATCGAGTAAGGCATCTAACGCCATTCCCTGGTAGATA
This sequence comes from Vibrio sp. 811, assembly GCF_033339195.1. Lineage (NCBI taxonomy): Bacteria > Pseudomonadati > Pseudomonadota > Gammaproteobacteria > Vibrionales > Vibrionaceae > Vibrio > Vibrio sp. 811. Next base: position 52,179 of record NZ_JAWOUB010000017.1, on the reverse strand, counting down.
TTTTTAGGTGTGATGTCCCAAGCCTTACGATGCATTAGACGTTCGCGGCTCAGGTCGAGAAGCGTTAGCTTGTCTTCATTGATGGTTTCTACGCGACCAGCAAAGTCACTGTCTTCATCAATAACGTATTGGTTGATAAAGGTTGGGTCGAAGGGTTCGCGACTGAGTTTGTGGTAAGTTTTTCCGCCCAGTGCATAGCTTTCTACTTCCTCAATACCGCTCCAGAAATCACCTTCACGCAATTGAAAGCCTTTGGTTAGGTATTGAATGTCGTCAATCAGTTGGTCGGTTCTATAGTCCTCAACAAAGCGTACACCAGCCCCTTTGGCTCGCAGACGCATGTTGATGTCTTTCGTGATCAGTACCACTTCACGTGGTGCACGTTTATTTTGCAGATAAAGCACCGCGTTGAGAATACGGTTGTCACCGGCCTTGTCGGCGAAGGCTTTGACGGTTTCCTGCAGTTCAAAATCCGCCAAAATGGAAATGGTACCTTGGTCGGGGTTGTCTTTAGAAACAGGAATACCTTCAGAGATTTCATCTGGCGTTGCTTCTTTAAACAAATCTTCCAAGGTGCGAATAGCTACGCGCGCATCTCTTGCAACGTCGCGCTTGCTGTCTTTGATTCGGTCGAGTTCTTCCAACACGGTCATGGGGATAACGACATCGTGTTCTTGGAAAGAGAAGATGGCAAAGGGTTCATGAAGAAGAATGTTGGTATCGAGTACAAACAGTTTCCGATCGGTATCGCCCATAGCGTCTCCTTGCCGTAGTACGGCTCTGCATGCGAGTTGTTAGGTCGTTTCCAAATAGGTGTGAAGTGACCTAACTCTGATTGCTTGCAATAGAGGTTGTCGGGCTGATGTCGGCTAGTGTGCAACCGAGTAGCAAGACAACTTACTGCAAACCCGTGTTGATCCTAATCGTGTACTAACGCGCTTAAATCATATGCAATGGTTTTAAACGCCCCTCATTAGAAGTATACGTAATATTTACGTTCTACAACTTAATAATTGGCATGAGTATTTTACAATTTGATTGCATTTAGAGTTTGGGAAAAAAAGTTTCTGCTTGGTGCGGTTTCGGCGTGACCTAAATCACAGCTTCAAGTAAGATTAGCGACCTTTTTCTGCGTATAGGCTACGTCCGATTTATCATGTTGAGCTGGCTTAAAAAATACTCAGTTCATACTGAAATGACGAATGCTATCGGCATAGCAGAAGCCAGAATCAGATCTAAACTATTATCCATGCCCACGGGCATGAGTAGACCAACAAGAAATACGAATCAAGAACTAATAACGAGGTAGTCAATTCATGACATTTGCTTTGGGGCAGCGCTGGATTAGCGATACGGAAAGCGATTTAGGTTTAGGTACCGTTGTAGCAATGGATGCTCGTACTGTGACATTGATGTTTGCAGCGTCAGAGGAAAACCGAGTTTACGCACGTAACGATGCACCTGTTACCCGAGTCACCTTTAATGTTGGGGATGTCATCGATTGCCAAGAAGGTTGGTCTCTAAAAGTAGAAGAAGTACTGGAAGATGAAGGTCTTTACACCTATTTCGGTACTCGTGAAGACACGCAAGAAACCGCTGTTGTTCTGCGTGAGATTTTCCTTAGCAACCAAATTCGTTTTAACAAACCTCAAGATAAGTTGTACGCCGGTCAAATCGACCGTATGGACAACTTTGTTCTGCGTTACCGTGCGCTAACCAACCAGTTTGAGCAGCATAAGAGCCCAATGCGTGGCCTATGTGGTATGCGTGCAGGTTTGATCCCTCATCAGCTTTACATCGCGCACGAAGTTGGCCGTCGTCACGCGCCACGCGTCTTGTTGGCGGATGAGGTAGGTTTGGGTAAAACCATTGAAGCGGGTATGATCATCCACCAACAAGTTCTGTCTGGTCGTGCCGAACGCATTTTGATTGTGGTGCCTGAAACACTGCAGCATCAATGGCTGGTTGAGATGATGCGTCGTTTCAATCTGCATTTCTCTATCTTTGACGAAGAGCGCTGTATCGAAGCTTTTGCGGATGCAGAAAACCCATTTGATACTCAGCAATATGTGCTGTGTTCTTTGGATTTCCTACGCAAGAGCCGCAAGCGTTTTGAACAAGCACTGGAAGGTGAATGGGACCTACTGGTTGTCGATGAAGCGCATCACATTGAATGGAGCCAAGATAAACCGAGCCGTGAATACCTGGTGGTAGAAGGCTTGGCTGAACGTACTCCAGGTGTGTTGCTACTGACTGCAACGCCAGAGCAGCTTGGTCGTGAGAGTCACTTTGCTCGTCTGCGTTTGTTGGATCCAGACCGCTTCTATGATTACGAAGCATTCGTTGAGGAAGAAGAGCAATACGCGCCCGTAGCAGATGCGATTACTTCACTCTTTTCCGGTGAAAAGCTACCTAATGAAGCAAAAAACCAGATCACTGAGTTGTTGTCTGAACAAGACGTAGAACCACTTTTCCGTATTATTGAAAGTGAAGCGGACGAAGAAGCTAAAGCGTCGGCACGCCAAGAGCTGATCGATAACTTGATGGATCGTCATGGTACAGGGCGTGTTTTGTTCCGTAACACGCGCGCGGCCATCAAAGGCTTCCCTACGCGTAACGTGCATATGATGCCAATGGATATTCCACCGCAATACACTACATCAATGCGTGTTGCTGGAATGATTGGCGGTAAGATGAGTTCTGAAGCACGTGCGATGAAGAACCTTTACCCGGAAGAAATTTTCCAAGAATTTGAAGGCGATGACGCGAGCTGGTGGCAGTTTGACTCGCGTGTGAATTGGTTGCTTGAAAAAGTAAAAGAGAAGCGCAGCGAGAAAATCCTCGTGATTGCTTCTCGTGCGAGTACCGCACTGCAATTGGAGCAAGCACTGCGTGAGCGTGAAGGTATCCGCGCCACCGTTTTCCACGAAGGTATGTCGATTCTTGAACGTGACAAAGCGGCGGCTTACTTTGCGCAAGAAGAAGGTGGAGCACAAGTTCTTATCTGTAGCGAAATCGGCTCTGAAGGTCGTAACTTCCAGTTTGCCAACCAACTTGTCATGTTCGACTTGCCATTTAACCCAGACTTGCTTGAGCAACGTATTGGTCGTTTGGACCGTATCGGTCAAAATCGCGATATCGACATTCATGTTCCTTACCTGAAAGGCACATCGCAAGCGATCCTAGCACGTTGGTTCGATGAAGGCCTGAACGCTTTTGCGGAAACCTGCCCAACAGGCCGTGCTGTTTACGATAAGTACTCCGATGATCTGATTGAAATTCTTGCCTCTGGTGATACCAGCACGCTAGATGAGATCATTGAAGCGTCAGCAAAAATGAATAAAGAGCTGAAATCCCAATTGGAGCAAGGCCGTGATCGCCTATTAGAAATGCATTCAAATGGCGGGGAAAAAGCACAACAAATCGTTGAGAAAATTGAATCAACTGACGGCGATACCAATCTGGTCACCTTCGCACTTTCTCTTTTTGACACGATTGGCTTGAATCAAGACGATAAAGGTGAAAACGCCCTGATTGTGACCCCATCTGAGCACATGATGGTGCCAAGCTATCCAGGTCTGCCATACGAAGGAGCGACGATCACGTTTGATCGTGATACGGCTTTATCTCGTGAAGATATGCACTTTATCAGTTGGGAACACCCAATGATCCAGGGTGGTATCGATCTTCTTATGAGTGAAGGGGTGGGGACGTCTGCGGTATCTCTATTGAAAAACAAAGCGTTACCAGTCGGGACTATTCTTCTTGAGTTGATTTACGCGGTAGATGCGCAAGCGCCAAAACGCAGTGGTATCGCGCGCTTCTTACCGAAAACGCCAATCCGTTTAATGATGGACTCGCGTGGTAATGATTTGTCTGCTCAAGTGGAGTTTGAAAGCTTTAACCGCCAGCTCAGCCCTGTAAACCGTCACTTAGGTAGCAAGTTGGTTACGTCGGTACAGAAAGACGTACACCGCTTAATTGAAGCTGGTGATGTTCTTATTGAAGAGAAGGTCGAAGAAGTACGCAAGCAAGCTCATCAAGATATGCAGCATAGTTTGAATGCAGAACTTGAGCGTTTGCAAGCACTGAAAGCGGTGAACCCAAATATTCGTGACGAAGAAATTGAAGCTATCGACGCACAAATTAAAGAGCTTACTGGTTATATCAACCAAGCTCAGGTTCAGCTCGACTCGCTGCGTTTGATTGTGGTGAGCCACAACTAAGTATTTATTGCTCATTAAAAAAGGTCTTCAGTTGAAGACCTTTTTCTTTATTTACGGTTTAGTTTCTTTATGCGGAATGCATTAATCACTGATAGCTATCTCATTTACATCAACCACTTCCACCAGATAAATACAGCCAAGAAGCCAAACAAGTAAATCAGGCCTGCAATCGACAACCACTTTAGTTTAGGTCCAACAGCCAAAGGCTCAGGTAACTCAGTTTTGCTCACTAAGGTGTAATTTAGCAGAGCAAAGAATGGCGTGGTCATAAAGGCGAGAATCATCGCAAAGTTCAGCATAGGCAATAACGCAGAAGCCCAGAAAACCACAATACCTAATGCAAGTAAGGAGACTACCAGCGTGATCGCTGAAGTGGTTTTAGGGTTAGTGTCTGGTTGTGAGCGCAGTAGGCGTTGAGAATCCGAAATAACGCGCGAATAGCCATCAATAACGGTAATCGTGCTGCCAAAGATACAGAAAAACGCAATTACCGCGATTAAGTAACGAGACCATTCGCCAATCGTTGCCGCATATAAGCCAACCAATTGGTGGGAGAAGCCAACGCCAGAGCTTTCAAGCGCAACGCCAGATCCATAAAGCATCAAAGAGCCTAGCGATACAAAGATAATGGCAAGAAACGCCGTGCCAATATAACCGACATTAAAGTCAAATAGAGCAGAGCGGTATGTTACTTCTTGCTGGCTTGATTGGCGTTTTAGCCATGCTGAGGTTAAACAGGAGATCTCTATCGGTGCAGGCATCCACCCCATTGTCACGACGATAAAACCAATAGCCGCAATAGACCAAGGTGACGGCGGCTCGAAGTTGGCCACTTGTTCAACAGGGTTACCAAAGGCGATAGAAACAGCGAGTAAAGTCGCGATGGTTAACACCGACATGATCACTTTAGATAGCGTATCGAGCGCTTTGTAATGGCCAGCAAATAATATGATCAGGCAGGTGACAATCACAATGATGCTGAGTGATGCCATTGATAGTGAAAACGGAATGAAGTAGCCCAGCAAGCTAGCGCTAAACATCAACAAAGCGGCGGTATTGATGACGGCCGATACCACGCTAAGAAATAGAAATAGCCATAGATAAGGCCGACCTAATTTCGCGTAGCCCTCAACCAAGGTGAGCCCTGTCCCCATGGTGTACTGTACGCCCGCTCGGAAAAAAGGGTATTTAAACAGGTTTACGAGCAGAATCAGTGCAGCCAATTGCCAACCATAAATCGCACCAGCCTTGGTTGATGCCACGAGGTGAGAGCCACCGACCGCAGCAGATGCCATTAATATGCCGGGGCCTAGCGAACGAAAAAATAAGGAAAGTTTGGATTGGGGTTTATCTATAACGGCGGAGTCCATTGCTTATTGTCCTTTTTATCTTATGTATCTTTCTAAAGAGATACATACCGCAGTACATGACAAACTGAGCGCTCGCCCTATACTGCGCAACGGTAATGTCTTTTAAATGCTGTGTTTTGGTGTATTTATTTTAAGTATTCTTTGCGAATATCATGCTGTGTGCATCTAGCACTCTATTCAGTTATGCGTCTTGTTGTCAAACTAAATTTACAACGTGCTATTTTTAGTTTTTATGCTAAAGGATTGACTTTGTTTTATTGGGTTGAACTTTTCTTCAGAATCCTGCATCTGGGTGCTATTTGGGTATATAATCGTGGCGTTTTTATTTTGTAGAGATCTCCCATGGCAATGCTTGAATATACCCCTCCCACCGACCCTTGGGTTGATATCGTTTTTGAGGATGACGACATTCTGGCAGTGAATAAGCCATCAGGGCTGCTGTCTGTCCCTGGTCGCCTTGCAGAGCATTACGACAGCATGTGGAGCCGCCTCAAAGAGTTGCATCCAGAAATTCAAGTTGTGCATCGCTTGGATATGTCGACATCAGGGTTGATGTTGCTGGCGAAAAACAAACCCGCGGAGCGAGCATTAAAAAAGCAGTTCCAATATCGCCTCACTCACAAGGTGTATTACGCACGTGTTTGGGGGCATGTTGAGCCGCAAGAAGGGAATATTGATCTTCCATTAATTTGTGATTGGCCAAATCGTCCACGACAAAAAGTATGTTTTGACGACGGCAAACCATCTCAAACTTTATTCCAAGTAGTGAAGCGTGAAGTGCACCCTGATGGCACCCATACAACCGTTGTGCGGTTACTCCCCATTACTGGTCGATCGCATCAGTTACGCGTGCATTTGATGGCGATTGGTCATGCGATTGTGGGTGATGAGTTTTATGCAAGCGAAGAGGCGTATCAGTTTTCAGAACGTTTAGAGTTGCACGCTGCGGAGCTAAGTTTTTATCATCCAGCTACGGATCAGCTGAGCAGTATTTTTGTACCCTGTGACTTTTATTCTGAAGCCGAGGCGATGATCTTTAACTATTTTTCGCCAGAGCGTACATTGCCTGATTATAAAACGTTGCCACACCCTTAATGCCAATTGCACTCAACAGCGGTTCTTTCTAGTTCGCTATTTTTGGCTATTTCGTTACTGTGGTTGATGTATCCTGTCTTTCAGCCGTGAACAAGGAGTTGTTATGTCTTTGCCAAGCATCGTATTTTTAGACCGAGCGACCATCCCAGAACATATTGAGGTCCCACGACCTGGCTTTCCGCACCACTGGCGTGAGTACGACCTAACTGCGCCTGAGCAGGTAATAGAAAGGTTAGCAGATGCCGATATCGTGATTAGCAATAAAGTCCTGCTTGACCAACATGTATTAGAGCAACTACCAAAATTACGGATGATCGCGGTTGCCGCAACTGGTTTTAACAACGTCGATGTGAACTACTGTGCTAATCATGATATTGCGGTTGCTAATGTACGTGGTTACGCGACGCGTTCGGTGCCCGAGCACGTGATGGCAATGTTATTCGCTTTAAGACGGAATTTATTTGGGTACCACCAAGATATTGCCGCAGGTGAGTGGCAGCGTAACCAGCAGTTTTGTTTTTTTACTCACCCAATCGGGGATATTGGTGGTAGCACGTTAGGTGTTGTTGGTAGTGGGGCACTAGGGCAAGCGATGGCGAATCTGGCTCAAGCGTTAGGAATGACCGTGTTGTTTTCTGAGCGTAAAGGGGCGGCAGAATGTAGACCAGGTTATGTGCCGTTTGAGGAAGTATTAAAACGCTCCGATGCGCTGACTTTGCATTGCCCGCTCAACGATCGTACTCAGAATTTAATTGGTCAAGCTGAGTTGCAACAAATGAAGTCCAACGCCATTTTGATTAATACAGGGCGTGGAGGTTTGGTGGATGAGAGCGCGCTGGTGGATGCCTTAAAACAGCAAGAAATTGCAGCGGCTGGTTTTGATGTTTTTACACAAGAACCGGCTGATGAGAGCAATCCGCTGATTGCCAATATGAGTTTACCTAATTTGTTACTTACACCGCATGTTGCATGGGGCAGCGACTCATCTATCCAACGTTTAGCGGAAATCTTGATTGAGAACATTAACGCTTTCGAGCGCGGAGACCGCGTGAATCGCTTAGTGTAACGCTGACAGTAAAACCAAAGATAAAAAAAGCAGACATTGACGTCTGCTTTTTGCGTTTAAATCGAATGCTCATTGCTTGAGCCGTCGAATTAAAACTCTTCTTCGTTTAGACCTTTAAGGATCTGAAAGATTTCGCGGTACGCTTTTGCTGGTTTCCCAGCTTTTTTCTCTTTCGCTGCTTGGCGAGCAAGTTGGCGTAGACGCTGGCGATCCGCTTCTGGGTACATTTCCATTACGTCATCAATGGCTTTGTCACCTTCTTCCACTACGCGATCACGCAACGCTTCAAGTTTGTGGAATACCGCCGTTAATTGAGAGTGCTTATTACGAATTTTATCTAGTGCGGCTTGGATTGGCTCTGGATCTTCGTAACGCATCAATTTACCGATACGTTGTAATTGGCGACGACGCGCTTCATTTTTAAAGCGTTGCGCGTCAGCAATTGCTTCTCGCAAATCTTCACTCAATGGAAACTTTTCTAGAACTGAAGGTTTGAGGCCGACAAGCTCCTCACCTAGCTTTTGCAGTTCTTCCATGTCTCGCTTCATCTCGGATTTACTTACCCAGATGATCTCTTCTTCTGGTTCCCATGGCGCTTTTTGATTCTTACGTGCCATTTCAGTTGCCTGTGTTTTGATTAATATTATGACTATTTTAACAAGAATCATGGGGAGAAAGCGAAATTCTTGTTATCCTATTGTTCATCAAAGACAAGATGTGAAAGACAATGGATATTAAACAGCAGGTTGCTGAGCAACGTACCGAGCTAGAGCAAGCCGTCGCAAGAGCCTTAAAGCTTGCATCGGCAAAATCTGACGCCGCCGAAGTCGCAATTACTAAAAGCACTGGTTTAAGTGTTTCAACTCGTATGGGTGAAGTAGAAAATGTCGAGTTCAACAGCGATGGTGCGCTGGGCATTACCGTTTACCGAGGTCAACGCAAAGGCAGTGCTTCCACGTCTGATTTAAGTGAAGCGGCAATCGAGCAAACCGTTATAGCGGCGCTAGATATTGCACATTACACATCTGAAGACCCATTTGCAGGCCCTGCAGCAAAAGAATACATGGTGCAAGAGATCCCGGAGCTTGATCTTTTCCACCCTGACGCACCCGATCCAGACTATGCTGCCGATGTGGCGATTGCCGCTGAGAAAGAAGCGCTAAGTTATGACAGAGCAATCAAGCAAAGTGATGGCGCGAGTTATGATAGTCATTATGGCGTGAAAGTGTATGGCAATAGCCATGGCTTATTAGCTAGTTATGCGTCTAGCCGCCATAGTACTAGCTGTTGTGTAATTGGCGTTGGTCAAAACGGCGAGATGGAACGTGATTACAGCTACACCGTGGCACGTCATCGTGATGACTTATGGACCCCAGAAACGGTGGGTCGTAAGGCGGCAGAGAATACGGTTAACCGCTTAGATGCGCAGCGTCTAAAAACAGGTCAATACCCAATCATGTTTGCGGCTGATGTTGCGACAGGCTTGATTGGCCATCTCGTTATGGCGATCAGCGGTGGTAACCTGTACCGAAAATCTTCTTTCTTACTTGACCATCTAGGCAAACAAGTGCTTCCTGAATGGTTCAATATCTCAGAACGTCCGCATGTATTGCGTGGTTTGGCATCAAGTCCATTCGATAGTGAAGGTGTGTACACTCAAGACCGTGAGATCATTACCGACGGTGTGCTAGCAACTTATCTGTTAACCAGTTATGCCGCACGTAAAATGAAGATGACGCCGACAGGTCACGCTGGTGGGATTCATAACTGGTACGTGAAGTCGACAGGCCAAAACTTCGAGCAAATGCTTAAAGAGCTCGGTACTGGTCTTCTAGTGACAGAAGTCATGGGACAAGGTGTGAACGTGGTAACGGGTGATTACTCTCGCGGTGCCGCAGGCTTCTGGGTTGAGAATGGCGAAATCCAATACCCAGTATCAGAAATTACCATCGCAGGTAATCTAAAAGACATGTTCACCAAGATTGTGGCGGTTGGTAGTGATATTGAAACGCGCTCACAAATCCAAACGGGCTCTATCCTACTGGATAGCATGAAAGTGGCGGGTGAATAAGCTTTTCTAGCAATTCAGAATCAAAAAAGCCTGATGTGTTCATCAGGCTTTTTCGTTTTTTCTGTTAGGTAATCAGTATTGTGGCAAGCCCTAAGAAGACAGATAAACCAATCACATCCGTCACCGTTGTTAATGCCATACCACCAGCTAAAGCGGGATCGATGTTCATTTTTTTCAATAGGATTGGAATCGTTACTCCGGCAATACCTGCGACCAATAAGTTGGTCAGCATGGCGGCGGAAATGATTCCTCCGAGCATCCAGTTACCTTTCCAAGCAACAACAATACCACCAATAATCAGCGCCCACATGATACCGTTGAGTAAGCCGATCGAGGCTTCTTTCATTAACAGTTCGCGTTTGTTTGAGTCACCGATATGACCAAGAGCAAGACCACGAATCACTAGTGCGACGGTTTGGTTACCAGCAACACCACCCATGGACGGAACAATCGTCATCAATACCGCAATGGCCGCCATTTGATCTAATGTGGCCTCAAACATGTTAGAAACGGAAGCAGCAGCAAGGGCGGCTAATACGTTAGCGCCAAGCCAGATACTGCGTTTGCGAGCTGATTTTACAACAGGCGCGAAAGTATCTTCGTCATCGTCCATACCCGCCATACTCATCATCGAGTGTTCCGCGTCTTCACGAATAACGTCAACCACGTCATCGATGGTGATACGGCCGACCAAATGCAAGTTTTCATCAACAACAGGTGCAGATACCCAATTACGGCGTTCGAACAGACTCGCAACATCTGAGTCGCTAGTATCGACGGTGATGGCCTCGTCCGCGTCTTCCATTACATCAATGATTTTTACGTCTGGCTGAGTGGTAATAAGCGTCGTGATCGGCAGTTCACCGATGAGCTTACTCTCTTCATCGATCACATACAGGGCATCCGTAGCTTCTGGAAGCTCGCCTTTCATACGTAGATAACGCAAAACTACGTCCACATCGACGTCACCACGAATTGTGATGACGTCGGTGTTCATCAGTCCACCCGCGGTGTCTTCTGGGTAGGATAGGGCGGTTTCGACCCGTAGACGGTCAGAGGAGTCCATTTGCGACAGGACTTCGCGTGACAGGTTGTCAGGCAAGCTACGCAGTACGTAAGCCACGTCATCGGTATCCATGCCTTCTGTCGCTTCTGCAAGCGCTTCTGGTGCCATTTTGGATACGAGGCTGTCTTTGACGTCTTCGTTCAGCTCGTCAAGGATTTCACCATAATCTTCAGGGTCGGTGAGTTGCCAAAGAACTTCACGGCTCTTCCGTGGGGAGGCTTCTAAAAGGTGAGCGATATCCTCAGGTTCCATGTCCTGTAATTGACGACGAACATGGACGAAGCGGCCATTTTCTAGCGCTTCTGTGACTTCTTGGAGGGCTTGGTGAGCTTGGTCGAATTCAATTTGCTCTGCCATTCATTCCTCCCAATTCCTGATATTTACAATGCGTTGAATAATAACTTAATTCTAGGCGCCTTTTAATAACAACTTATGATACTAAGCAAATTTATTTATTAGGTCAGGGAAGAGAAAGATAATGGGAGGTAAGAAAAAAGCGAGTAAACTACTCGCCTTCATCAAATTTATCTTCGATCAAGTGGCAAACGGCATCCAGTGCTTCTTCCGCTTGCCCACCCGTTGCGTGGATCGTGACGTATTGTCCTTGAGCGGACTCTAGCATTAACAGGCCCATTACGCTGTCTGCTGTGGCGGTTTTGTCTTCTTCATTGTCGATGGTGATGACCGCTTCAAAGCTCTGTGCCAGTTCGACCAGTTTGACTGCTGCACGAGCATGTAAGCCAAGGCGGTTTTGAATCAATACTTTACGACTTAACTCCACGGCTACTCCTTAGCGTTTTTCTCTAGTGAGGTATGGCGAATTTGTACTTGGTGTCCTTTGTTGGCGAAGTATTCACCGATTTGCTGAGTTAAGTACACCGAGCGGTGCTTACCACCAGTACAACCGATTGCAACGGTCAGGTAGCTGCGGTTGTTTTTCTCAAGCAGAGGTAACCAATTCTCTATAAAGCTTTCAATTTGATATTTCAAACTTAACACCGATTGGTGTTGCTCTAAAAATGCGGCGATAGGAGCATCCAGACCTGTAAGCGGGCGTAGTGCTGGTTCCCAATGTGGGTTAGGTAAGAAGCGAACGTCGAATACGTAATCGGCATCGGAAGGCAGGCCGTATTTAAAACCAAAAGACTCAAATACCATAACGAGCCCTTTGCGATCTCTGCCTTCAACGCGCATACGCACGGTTTCACTCAATTCATGCAAAGACTGCCCACTACTATTCAGGACCAGATCTGCATGCGCTTTGAGTGGCATCAAAATTTGCTTCTCACGCTCGATGGCTTGATCGAGCGAGAGGGAGGTGCCACCTAAAGATAACGGGTGAATTCGGCGTGTTTCACTGTAGCGTTTGAGTAGCGTTTCTTTATTAGCGTCCAAGAAAAGCACGGTCACATCAAGCTCAGTTTTTAACTGTTCTAGTGTACTCGTCAGTTCTTTTAGCTTTTTAGGAATATTGCGAATATCAATGCTGACTGCAACATTCTGTTTGCTGTCAGCAACAGAATGAACAAATGCGTCTAGCAAGTTAACTGGCAGGTTATCAACACAGTAGTAACCTAAGTCTTCCAGTACACGAAGCGCAATACTTTTACCGGCACCTGAGTGCCCGCTAACAACGATTAGTCGCATGGAGTTAGTCCTGCTTATTGGTGAATCATGATGTCGTAAAGTTCTTCATCACTCTGAGCATTACGCAGTAGTTTCAATACTTGCTTATCGCTCAGACGTTCTGCCATAGAGGATAGAGTCTTGAGGTGCTCTTTGCACTGTTCTTCTGGTACAAGGAGCGCAAAAAGAAGATCGACAGGTCGATTGTCAATCGCATCAAATTCGATTGCTTCATCACATTGCAGTAAGACAGCAATGGCCTTGTCGCTTGATTGCATTCTCGCGTGAGGGATCGCAATACCGTTTCCGATACCGGTACTGCCCATTTTTTCTCTATTGAGCATGCATTCGAACAGCTCGGTAGAATCTTGGCCCGTTTGATCAGCCACGATACGGCTGATCATTTCAAGGGCGCGTTTTTTACTCGTGCAGTGGACCGCACTTTTGGTGCAGTCCAATGACAGTATTTCGCTCAGTTGCATGATTAATGACTGTTTAGTTTTTCTTTGTGCTTATTAAGTTGGCGAACCAATTTATCTACCAGCGAATCGATCGCGGCATACATATTTTCGTCATCGGCTGATGCGTGGATTTCGCCTTGATTTATGTGAAGCGTAGCTTCCGCGATTTGAGTAATTTTTTCAACTTTTAGTACAACATGCACTTGATTGATATGGTCGAAGAACCTTTCGAGCTTCTGAAACTTAGAATTTACATAGTCTTGCATTGAATCGGTAAGATCAACGTGATGGCCTTGAATATTGATTTGCATAGACTTTCCTTTTCAGTTAGTGCCTTATAATAGGCGTTTACGCTGACTTGAAGGGGCAATTCCCAAGGATTCGCGATATTTGGCTATCGTACGTCTTGCGACCTGAATCCCTTGGTCAGCCAGAAGAGCAGCAATCTTGCTATCACTCAGTGGTTTGGCAGTATTCTCTGCTGCGACCAGTTTTTTAATGAGTGCACGAATTGCTGTTGACGAACATTCTCCGCCGTTGTCAGTACTAACATGGCTAGAGAAGAAGTACTTCAATTCAAAAATACCACGTGGTGTATGCATAAATTTTTGCGTTGTTACACGAGAAATCGTGGATTCATGCATGTCCACAGCCAAAGCGACATCATTGAGTACCATTGGCTTCATGGCTTCCTCACCATACTCGAAGAAATCTTGTTGATGTTCAACAATACATCTTGCAACTTTGAGTAGCGTCTCGTTTCTACTCTCTAAGCTCTTAATTAACCATTTTGCCTCTTGCAAATTGCTGCGGATGTACTGGCTATCCGCGCTATTACCTTTGCCTAATTGAGCATATTGTTGATTTACTTTTAATTTTGGCACGCTATCCGGGTTTATAGAAACGGTCCATTTGCCATTGTCTTTAAAAACGGATACGTCTGGAATTACGTACTCGGTATCATCAGGAGTGATGCGACTACCTGGACGAGGATCTAACTGTTGGATAAGCTTTAAGACTTCACGCAGATCGGCTTCTTTCAGCTTAGTCTCTTTGATGACGAGCTTGTAGTCACGGTTGCCTAGGTGATCAATATGATCCGCAAGTATCATTTTGGCTTCAGCAAGCCATGGCGTGTCTTCTGGGAAGGTCGTCAGTTGCAGTAACAAACATTCTTGTAAGTTACGCGATGCAACGCCAAGAGGATCGAATTGTTGAATGCGTTTACGAACGGCTTCTACTTCGTCTAACTCTATCTCTTCATTATCGAAGCTCTCATGAATCTCTTCAGGCGACAAAGTTAAATAGCCGTAGTCGTCAACAGCGTCAATAATCGCTAATGCAATCGTGCGGTCGGTTTCACTGAATGGTGTAAGGTCAAGCTGCCACATGAGGTAATCATGTAATGATTCAGTGGTTTCGCCTTGGTAGACGGGCATATCATCATCAAGAGCTAAGCCAGTGCTACCAGTATTCGCGCTGTAGACGTCATCCCAAGTCGTGTCGATTTCAAGTTCAGAGCTAATTTCTGATTTCTCTATCACATCGGAGCTATCTGGAACGTCAATTTCTGTTGGTTCGCTAGCACTGTTGCTATCAGCAGCCTCGACCGCTGACTTATCTTCACCGTTTGCTAGAGGCTCGTCTTGGCCTTCTTCAACTTCCAATAATGGGTTTGAGTCCAACGCTTCTTGGATTTCTTGTTGAAGATCGAGTGTCGACAATTGCAATAAGCGAATCGCTTGCTGCAACTGTGGCGTCATGGCTAACTGCTGACCTAGCTTGAGTTGTAATGAAGGTTTCATTCAGTGTTACTTACCTTGTAATGCTCAGAATCTTACCGTTCCTAATATAATCATAGACGGAATTGTTCGCCGAGATAAACTTGTTTCACCTGTTCATTATTGAGAACTTCTGCCGGAGTTCCCGATGCAATTAGGTGCCCTTGGCTCACGATATAGGCTTTTTCACATACGTCCAGTGTTTCACGTACATTATGGTCAGTGATTAACACTCCGAGACCACGATCGCGCAGATGCTCAATGATTTTCTTGATGTCATTAACCGAAATTGGGTCAACACCAGCGAAAGGTTCATCCAATAAAATGAACTGAGGGTTGGCCGCTAGAGCTCGAGCGATTTCCACCCTGCGTCGCTCACCCCCTGATAGTGCCATACCAGCACTGGTTCTGATGTGCTGGATGTGGAATTCTTCCAACAAATCTTCCAGTTTATCTTGGCGCTCTTCCCTCGTCATTTCTTGACGAGTTTCAAGTACGGCCATGATGTTATCTTCTACTGAAAGCTTACGGAAAATCGACGCTTCTTGCGGAAGATAGCCAATGCCAAGGCGTGAACGGCTATGCATCGGCAAAATACTGATGTCATTGTCGTCAATGGTAATGGTGCCTTCATCGCGAGGTACTAAGCCGACAATCATGTAAAACGAGGTGGTTTTACCCGCACCGTTTGGACCGAGCAGCCCAACAATCTGACCAGATTCAACTTCTAAGCTAACATCAGTGACGACTTTGCGTTTTTTGTAGCTTTTCGCCAAGTTTTTCGCACTCAGTACTGCCATATTAGTTCTCTATCTGATTGGGTTGCAAAATGGTCGTAACGCGCTCTTCCTTAGAGCTATCTGCGACTAGCTTTTGTTTACCAATTTGGTAACGAATCGAAGAACCTTTGATGGTGTTGTTGTCTTGTGCCAGCTGCGCTTGACCTTTCATGGTCAGTTCGTCTGTAGAAATACGGTAATCCAACTCCGTAGCTTGGCCACTAAGTGTTTTACCATCGTCCATCAGCTGAGAAAACTTCGCAGGTTTACCAAATGCTTGAATCTGTTTAATTGCTTCGGTTTTAGGATCGCGAGTTACCACGATTCTATCAGCATCGATATTGATGCTCCCTTGCTTAAGAGATACATCGCCTTCAAAAACAACCTGGTTACTCTTCATATCCACCTGTTGGGTGTCAGAGTTTATGTAAACCGGCTGTTGAGTATCCGACTTGAGTGCCAGCGCTTGAGGCGCCGCCAATACCAGTGCCAGTAGGCTAAGGTGTAACGGTTTCATATCGACCTTGAACTTCATCTGTCAGAGTCGCAGTATGCTGTTTTAAGTTGCCTTGCATTGCGCCTCCAGTAGTTTCAAATAGTGGTCCAACCAACATCACTTGTTGGTCAGCTTTAAAATCACGATTGGTTAGATTAATGACCAATTTGTCTGTTGCCATGGTATCAAAACTCGCACCAGGCAGAAGATTTTGCATTAAGACTTTGTCATATAAAGTCAAAACTTGGTCTTCATCTAACACTGCTCTTGTGGCAGTCACCTTCCATTCAATGACGCTACCTTCACGGTAAACCATCAAAGTCGGGTTATTAAAAATAGTATCTCCACTCTTAGCATAATGGTCTAAGTTAGTGGAGCGAATGATGTAACTGCGGACACCATCTTCACCGTAGGTGATGTTTTCTAATCCAGAACCACTGAACATGGGCAGTTCAGAATCTGGTGCTACTTGAATTGCGTCGTTGCCTTTAGGGGTTAGTAGGTAATAACCGCACCACGCTACAACGAAGATCAAGAGCAAATAAATAAGGCGAGTAAAACTCATATAATGAAGGCCTATCGTTTAGCTCAGTACTTCCCTGACCATTGCCTTTATTCGTCTAATAAATGGTTTAAATGTTTGTGCTGATATTACATCACGCCAGCTTTTAGTAAATCGTGCATGTTCAGTGCACCCACAATTTTTTCGTCTTTACATAAAATCAGAGCGTTAATGTTTTTATTCTGCATCAAGTTCAAACCTTCAACCGCCAGCATATCAGGGTGCGCTGTGGTTGGGTTTGTCGTCATGACCTCGCCAATTGCCGTCGTATGAATATCGATACGCTTGTCTAAGGTACGACGTAAATCACCATCGGTGAATATACCAAGCATAGCATCGTGCTCATCGACGATGGCTGTCATGCCTAACCCCTTTTCTGAAATTTCAAGCAGGGCATCGCGAATTAATGCGTCAGGAGAAACTTTAGGTAACGCTTCTCCAAAGTGCATAATATCAGACAACTTAAGTAGCAGTTTTCTCCCCAGTGCACCACCTGGGTGAGATAGGGCAAAATCTTCGGCAGAAAAACCACGAGCTTGAAGCAGAGCTACGGCTAATGCATCTCCCATCACTAATGTGGCAGTCGTACTGCTAGTTGGCGCCAGGCCTAACGGACAAGCTTCTTGAGGTACCGTAATTTGCAGGTGTAAGTCAGACAGCTTGGCCATATTTGATTCTGGCTTACCTGTCATGCTGATGATCTTAATATTCAGGCGCTTTAATACTGGAAATAGAGACAGAATTTCGTTTGATTCACCAGAGTTAGAAATTGCCAGCACAATGTCACCAGGGCTGATCATACCCAAGTCGCCATGTGCGGCTTCGCCTGGATGAACGAAAAACGCCGAAGTCCCTGTGCTTGCCAGAGTGGCGGCAATCTTGTTACCAATATGGCCTGACTTGCCAATACCCATAACGACAACTTTGCCGTTGTTGGAAAGGATAAGTTCACACGCTTTTTCAAATTGATCATCAAAGTAGGTATCTAGCTCTTGCAGAGCAGCAACTTCGATATCAAGAACTTGTTTAGCAGCAGCGCGAAAATCAAATTGATTGGACATATCAGATCTCTACTTATTGATCGTGGTAATTAAGCGGTCATGTTTGCGAATAAGTACACTTGGTAACCTAAGAAGCACACAAACAAGATGGCACCTTCAATACGGTTAATACTACGTGATTTACCCAAACACATCGCGACAAGTAACAATGAAACGCCTAACATGACCCAGAAGTCACGTCCCATCGCGTACTCACTGAGCACCGATGGATTAATGATGCCAGGAATCCCCATGACCGCCAGAATGTTAAACACATTCGAACCGATAATGTTACCGACAGCCATGTCGTCTTCACCCTTTAAAACTCCCGCAAGTGATGCGGCCAGTTCAGGCAGGCTAGTGCCAATGGCGATAATAGTTAGGCCGATAACAAGGTCGCTCATACCAAAGTGTTTAGCAATGATTACCGCGTTATCAACCAGCATGCTGGCTGCCAAAGGAAGCAGTATCAAGCCAATAACCACCCACATGATTGCTTTAGGGTTACTGACGCCTTCTGGGATCTCTGACTCTTGGTCATCAAGAAAAACATCACCTGATTTTTGCTCTTTGCGGCTGATTTGCAACATAGCAAATAAAAATGCCCCAAAGAGTACAAACAATAAGACACCCTCATAAAAACCGAGATGGCTATTCCAAAGCAGAATACCAGCGAGTACGGTTACGGCTATCATGAGTGGAAGTTCTCGGCGGATGACGGCGGAGCTAATCGACAAAGGCTTGATCAGCGCTGTAATACCTAGGATTAACGCAATGTTCGCTATGTTTGAGCCTAATACGTTACCCACCGCTGTATCTGTTTTACCATCCCAAGCAGCGGTTGCAGATACCATCATCTCAGGGGCAGATGAGCCCATCGCAAGGATTGTCATGCCGATGACAAGCGGGGAAATACCGACGTTGCGGGCTATCGCTGCAGAGCCAAAAACAAGTTTATCTGCACTCCAAACAAGCAAAACAAGACCGACTATAAGCAACGCAACGGCTTCGAGCATGAGAATTCCTAAGTATTAAATAAGTAAAATGAATAACCGCTAATTTTGACCTTTTGCGGCCTAAAATGGAAGATAAACGAAGAATAAATTAAAGGTTAGTAACGAAAATGTATGTAAATCTCACTCATTTAAATGAGCAATTCTGGTCTAGGATTTAAACACTTCGTGCTAATTAGGTCATAAACCATGAGAAATTGCAGGGATATAGTCGACTTTATTTAATTGAACAGTGCTTTAAATTCAACGCCAATGTGCTTATGATTGCAGCCTAATAAATGTACCGACGTTACTTTATTAAACGTAGAATTCAACTCCGATGAGTATCTGCTTGATGATTCCGTGAGTTGCAACGCTCCTACAGTAGAAGAGATGATATGTCGAACAACGATTTAGTCACCGTGAACAACCTCACTTTTTCACGGGGAGAACGCATGATCTTTGATGATATTGATCTGCATGTTCCTGAAGGCAAAGTGACGGCCATTATGGGACCATCGGGAATTGGTAAAACAACACTGCTGCGTTTGATTGGTGGTCAGTTGTATCCCGAGCAAGGAGAGATCTGGTTTGATGGCGACAATATTCCCTCTCTCTCGCGTAAAAAACTCTACCACGCTCGAAAGAAAATGAGCATGTTGTTCCAGTCAGGGGCTTTATTCACTGATTTGAATGTTTTTGATAATGTCGCCTTTCCATTGAGAGAGCATACCGATTTATCGGAAGATTTGATTCGCACCATGGTGTTACTCAAGCTCGAAGCTGTCGGTCTGCGCGGCGCAGCGCAATTAATGCCGAGTGAGCTTTCAGGTGGTATGGCAAGACGCGCTGCTTTGGCTCGTGCAATCGCACTTGACCCTGACCTGATCATGTACGATGAGCCGTTTGTGGGGCAAGACCCAATTACTATGGGCGTTTTGGTTGAGCTAATTAGCAATCTAAACCAAGCGTTAGGTTTGACCTCTATTGTGGTTTCTCACGACGTACCTGAAGTCATGAGTATTGCTGACTGGGTATACTTGATGGCCGATGGAAAAATCATCGCCTATGGTACGCCAGAAGAGCTGACTCAAAACTCTGATCCTCGTGTCCAGCAGTTCTTACAAGGTGATGCCGACGGTCCTGTGCCGTTTCGTTTCCCTTCTCAAAGTATCGAAAAGGACTTATTTGATGGTCGATAACTTCATTCACTTTGTCGCCTCGCTGGGTCGACGCACGCTTTCTATTTGCGGAGCATTTGGTCGTGCGACTTTCATGTTGATTGGGGCGCTATTTTCTAAGCCACAACCGATCAGAAGCTTTCCTCTGCTTGTTAAGCAACTTTATTCTGTTGGTGTTCAGTCGCTGGCGATCATCGTCGTATCTGGTCTGTTCATTGGAATGGTTTTGAGTCTACAAGGCTATGTTGTGTTGGTGGATTACGGCGCAGAAGGCAGTTTGGGGCAAATGGTAGCGCTTTCGTTACTCCGTGAATTAGGACCCGTTGTTACTGCACTTTTGTTTGCTGGTCGTGCCGGTTCTGCGTTAACCGCAGAGATAGGTCTAATGAAAGCAACGGAACAACTGTCTAGCCTTGAAATGATGGCGGTAGACCCATTGAAACGAGTGATTGCACCACGGTTTTGGGCTGGGGTTATCTCAATGCCTTTACTGGCTATGATTTTCATGGCTGTGGGAATTTGGGGAGCTCAGCTTGTTGGTGTTGACTGGAAAGGCGTTGATCACGGCAGTTTTTGGTCAGCGATGCAGTCCTCTGTTGAGCTAGGACAAGACATTGGTAACAGTATGATCAAATGTTTTGCGTTTGCAATTACGGTTACTTGGGTCGCTCTATTTAACGGTTATGATGCTATTCCAACATCGGAAGGGATCAGCCGAGCAACTACGCGCACTGTTGTGCATTCTTCTTTAGCAGTACTAGGATTAGACTTTGTACTGACCGCATTGATGTTTGGGAATTAATCATGCAACAAACACGTAAAACTGAATTATGGGTTGGCAGCTTTGTATTAGCGGGAATTTGCGCGATTCTTGTGATGATTTTTCAAGTTGCTGACGTAAAAAGCATTGGCTCTGGTGATACTTATACCCTCAAAGCCGAGTTCGATAATATTGGCAGTTTAAAAGTTCGTTCTCCCGTAAAAGTGGGGGGCGTTGTGATTGGTCGAGTAAGTAGTATTTCGCTTAACCCAGACAACTTATTGCCAGTTGTAACACTATCTATCAATAGCAAATACAATCAGTTCCCAGAAACGTCGAGCGTACAAATTTTGACATCTGGCCTGATTGGTGAGCAATACATTGGTTTAGTACCTGGCTTCGTTTTTGATGAAGAAGTCATGCTGGTGGATGGTGATACCATCGAAGACACCAAATCGGCGCTTGTGCTTGAAGACTTAATTGGTCAAGTACTATACAGCGTAGGTGGTTCAGACGACTCAAGTAAGGAATAATTATGTTAGCGAGATTACTACTTTCAGTTTGTGCTGTGTTTAGCGTCTTTGGAGCAACAGCAGCAGAGGTGGATAAAACTGAACCTTATAAGATGATGAAGCAGGTAGCTGAAGTCACGTTTGAAAGATTGAAAGCCGAACAGCCGAAAATCAAACAAGATCCAAATTTACTTAAAGTGATCGTTGAAGAAGAGCTAATGCCTTACGTCAACTACCGCTATGCAGGGTTAAAACTTCTTGGTCCAAACTTAAAAGGTGCTAAGCGTGAAGATGTACTTGAGTTTATCGATGCATTTCGTGCGTACCTGATTGCGTCTTATGCACAAGTGTTGACGCAATACTCTGACCAAAAAATTGAGTTTGGTCCTGAGCCTAGCATTGATGACTCTAAGCGTATTACAAGCATTAAAGTTGATATCATCGATACTCCGCGTCCAAACATCAAACTTGAGTTTAAACTGCGTAAAGACAACCAGTCTGGAGAGTGGGAAGCATTCGATATGATTGCAGAGGGCATTAGTTTACTTTCTAGTAAACAATCCGAATGGAACAGTAAAATTCGTCAAGAAGGCATTCTATCTGTTGCTAAAGACTTAGAAAAATTGGCCGCAGAACCGATCCGTTTCGAGGCGAAGAAATAATGGCCCAGACTCCCGTTCAGTGGCAATTGGATCAAAACATTCTTAAGCTAACAGGGGCACTTGATAGAGATACAGTGCCTTCATTGTGGGCGTATGCACAGCAATGGCAACCTGCTCAATCGGAGCTGGAATGCTCGCTAAAAGAGATAGAGCGCGTCGACTCTGCAGGAATGGTGATGTTAATCCACTTATTAGAGCATGCAAAAAAGCAAAACTGTCATATAATGCTCAGTTTCGTGCCGGCGCAACTGCGCACTTTGTTTCAACTGAGCAATGTTGAATCTTTAGTGGCCAAACACATACAGAATTATCAGGGGTAAATTGTGGATAGCGCAAAAGTACAACAGTTATTAGAAGAAGCACTAAACCTTCAAGAAGTGCATGTGAAAGGTGAAGGTAGCCACTATGAAGTGGTTGCTGTTGATGCTTGTTTCGATGGAATGAGCCGCGTTAAGAAGCAGCAGCTAATTTATGCTCCTCTGATGGAATACATCCAGCGTAACGACATTCACGCATTATCAATCAAAGCGTTCACACCAGAAGAGTGGGCTCGTGATAAGAAATTGATGTCGCTTTAAGGTTTATTGATGGAAAAGTTTCGAGTTATTGGGTCAGATAAACCACTAGTTGGTGAAGTGACCATTTCAGGTGCAAAAAACGCAGCACTGCCGATTTTATTTGCGTCTATCTTGGCGGAAGAGCCAGTAGAAGTGGCAAACGTACCACACCTTCGTGATATCGATACAACCATGGAATTGCTTAAGCGTTTAGGCGCGAAAGTAAGCCGCAATGGCTCTGTTCATGTTGATCCAAGCAGTATTACAGAATACTGCGCGCCTTATGATTTAGTGAAAACCATGCGTGCCTCTATTTGGGCTTTAGGTCCTTTGGTGGCGCGCTTTGGTCAAGGTCAGGTTTCTTTACCAGGCGGTTGTGCCATCGGTGCCCGTCCTGTGGATCTGCATATTTCTGGTTTAGAGCAGCTTGGCGCAACCATTACATTAGAAGATGGTTATGTGAAAGCAGAAGTGGATGGTCGTCTAAAAGGCGCGCACATCGTGATGGATAAAGTCAGCGTAGGCGCGACGATCACCATCATGTGTGCTGCAGCGCTAGCGGAAGGCACAACAACACTAGATAACGCTGCGCGTGAGCCTGAAATCGTCGATACCGCTGATTTCCTAAATAAGCTTGGCGCAAAAATCTCTGGCGCTGGCACAGATACCATTACGATTGAAGGTGTTGAGCGCCTAGGCGGTTGTAAACACAACGTGGTTGCTGACCGTATTGAGACGGGAACATTCCTTGTCGCAGCAGCAGTATCTGGCGGTAAAGTGGTATGTCGCAACACTAATGCTCATTTGCTTGAAGCGGTTCTCGCCAAGTTGGAAGAAGCTGGCGCGCTTGTCGAAACGGGTGAAGATTGGATCTCCGTTGATATGACCGACCGCGAGCTAAAAGCGGTAAGTGTACGTACTGCGCCACATCCTGGTTTCCCGACGGATATGCAAGCTCAATTTACGCTACTGAACATGATGGCGAAAGGTGGAGGCGTGATCACAGAGACTATCTTTGAAAACCGCTTTATGCACGTACCAGAACTCATGCGTATGGGCGCTAAAGCTGAGATCGAAGGCAATACGGTTATCTGTGGTGATGTTGAGTCACTCAGCGGTGCGCAAGTGATGGCAACCGATCTACGAGCTTCGGCTAGTTTGGTTATTGCAGGTTGCATTGCTAAAGGCGAAACCGTCGTTGATCGTATTTACCATATCGACCGTGGTTACGACAAAATCGAAAATAAACTGGCTGCACTTGGCGCAAATATTGAGCGAGTGAGCTAGGCAAGTTAAACTGCTCCGCAGGTAACTTGGATATCAAGAGAGCCGAAACCTGAGTTTCGGCTTTTTTATATCACTCTCATGACCATATTTTCCCTTTATGGAAAGAGAGATATTAATAGCTGTATCTGGCAAAAGCCGGTTCCTGGAGAACAAGAATGATTGCACTGTTACGTGTATTTGCTGTCGCTATCTTTGCGATTGTTATGTTTATTGGTGGTTGTGGTTACTGCCTATTAAGCCCTAGAAACCCTAAGCACGTTTTCACTTTTGGCCGTTTGTTTGCCAAGATGTCTCGTGTGTTTGGGATTAAGTTAGAGTTGCGTATCCCTGAAGATGCGTATTCACGCGGCCAACATGTTTACATTGCTAACCACCAGAACAACTGGGACATGTTTACTGTTTCTGCGGCTGTGACTCCGAAAGTTGTGACAGTAGGTAAAAAGAGCTTGGCTTGGATGCCACTGTTTGGTCAGCTTTACTGGCTTACGGGTAACATTCTGATTGACCGAGCGAATCGCTCTAAAGCAAAAGGTACTATCGATCAGGTCGTGAGCAGCATGAAAGAAAGTGATGTTTCGGTGTGGATGTTCCCTGAAGGCACGCGTTCTCGTGGGCGTGGTTTGCTGCCATTCAAAACAGGTGCTTTTCATGCGGCAATTGGTGCAGGTGTGCCAATCATTCCTATCGTATGTAGCTCGACGAATAAAATTAAGCTGAACCGTTGGAACAATGGTCATGTGATTGTTGAAATGCTACCTCCAATCAGCACTGAAGGCTATGGTAAAGAGGGCATTCGCGAGTTAGCGAATATCTGTCGTGAACAGATGAAAGAGAAGCTTGAATCGTTAGATGAAGAAGTCAAACAGCGTAATGCTGCTTAAGTTTTACTGCGATATCATCACGAAAAGACAATAAAAAACGGGTAGCCTGAGCTACCCGTTTTTTATGTTTGTCAGCAAGTACAATTATTTGCGAACTGCAATTGCTTCAATCTCGATGCCAACATCTTTTGGTAGGCGAGCCACTTCTACACAAGAGCGTGCAGGGTAGTTTGCTACGCCGTGCTCATCAAAGAACTTGCCGTAAACTTCGTTCACTGTGCCAAAGTCATTTAGGTCTTTAACAAAAACCGTTAGCTTTACAATATCAGATACTTTAAGACCTGAAGATTCAACTACAGCCTTTACGTTTTCTAGAGACTGACGAGCTTGTTCTGCGATATCAGCAGACACTTCACCTGTCGCTGGGTTTACTGGGATTTGGCCTGAAGTAAGAACCATGTTACCTAGATCTACGCCTTGAACGTAAGGACCGATTGCTGCTGGTGCAGACTCAGTGTGAAGTACTTTCGTCATTTGATTTTTTCCATCAGTTGTAGGGAATAAAGATTCTCAGTTTGCCTCTAAACCCTCGGTAGGTAAAGAGCAAAATACCCTGACATTGCAGGGTATTTTAAACGTATCACAGCCTAGTCGTGCGGCGTGTTTATCGCTCGGTTACGATCTCGCGTGAGAACACTTTCTCGCAGTATTTACACTTTAGGCGGATTTCTTGTTTCTTCTCGAACACGCTAAAGCTGCTTTCTACTGGTTCATTATGAGAAATACAGTTTGAATTCGGGCATTCAAATACATCATTGATGCGCTCAGGAAGCTCTAACGCGAGCTTTTTCACCACTTCATAATTCTCGATTTGATTCACGGTCGCGTGAGGAGCATACAACGCTAGCTTGCTCGCTTGCTCTTCATTGATAAACACATTTTCGATTTTGAGTAGATCTTTATGACCGAGTGCTGATGATGGCAAGTTCAGTCCAATCGTTACGCGTTGTGATGAATTGTGCATATCGAACAGTCTTAATACTTTGATGCCGATTTGCGCAGGGATGTGGTCGATGACCGTACCATTTTTGATTGCTTCTACCTGCAATTGAGTTTCTTTAGCCATGATTTTTCCCCTCGATTACAGTGTTTCGTTTAGAACAAGCGCCAGCAGTGCTTGGCGAGCATACACGCCATTTTGAGCTTGCTGGAAGAAGTAAGCATGAGGCGTTTTATCAACATCAGTTGTAATTTCATCCACACGTGGTAGTGGGTGCAGCACTTTCAAGTTCTCACGCGCGCCTTCTAGTAGTGCCGCCGTTAGGATGTAAGCCGACTTAATATGTGCGTATTCCGATTCGTCAAAGCGTTCTTTCTGTACGCGTGTCATGTACAGAATATCCAGTTCAGGAATCACACTTTCCATGTCTGTGTGTAGGCTATATTGAATGCCAGCTTCGTCTAGTTCTTCGCAGATGTAATCTGGCATTGCCAGCGCATCTGGTGCAACAAAGAAGAAGCGGATGTTGTTAAACTTTGCTAAGGCTTGAGTCAGTGAGTGCACTGTGCGGCCATATTTTAGGTCACCTACGAATGCGACGTTCAGGTTGTCTAGACGCCCTTGTGTTTCCGCTATGGTGTATAGGTCGAGTAGCGTTTGAGTTGGGTGTTGGTTTGCACCGTCGCCCGCGTTGATCACTGGCACGCCATTTGAAAATTCAGAGGCCAAGCGAGCGGCGCCTTCTTGTGGATGACGCATCACAAAGGCATCGACGTAAGAAGAGATGACTTGTACTGAATCTGCGAGTGTTTCGCCTTTTTTCGCCAGAGAGGTATTACCATCATTATCAAAGCCAATCACGTCACCACCAATGCGCTGAATCGCTGTTTCAAACGATAAACGTGTACGTGTTGATGGTTCAAAGAAACAACTTGCAACGACTTTGTTTTTAATCAGTTCTGGTCGAGGTGCTTTTTTAAGGCTACCTGCTGTTTCTACGATAAGTTCCAGTTCTTCGCGTGAAAGCTCTGGAATAGAGATGATGTGCTTCTGGTAAAGCGAGTTCGCCATGATCTTCTTCCCTATAACATTGATGACTACATCCAAATAACCGAAAGGAATTTTGGACATAAAAAAACCTCCCCAATGGGGAGGTTTTAAAATTCAATAGAATTAACGAAAATAACACCACGTAAGCGTAGTCGCTTAGCGAGAGCAAATCGCGTTTTTACGTCAGCAATCAGCGTGGTCATTTCTTAATCCTCAGACAAATTGCCGAGCATTATACGCTTAACTTTCGTGAGCGCAAGCGATTACATCATGGTTTTTATCGGCTGTTTTTGCGCGCTGGTTTAGCTTCCTAGCGTCGCAACCATCACGGCTTTGATGGTATGCATACGGTTTTCAGCTTCGTCGAATACGATGGAGTATTCCGATTCAAATACCTCTTCTGTTACTTCAAGGCCTTTCATACCGTATTTTTCAGCGACTTCTTTGCCGACGGTGGTTTCATCATTGTGGAAAGCTGGAAGGCAGTGCATGAATTTCACATGTGGATTACCCGTTTGCTTAATCACGTCCATATTGATTTGATAAGGTGTCATTAACGCTACACGTTCATCCCATGCCTCGGCAGACTCACCCATAGACACCCAAACGTCGGTGTATAGGAAGTCACAACCTTTCACACCTTCCTCAACGCTTTCTGTTAACGTGATTTTTGCACCGGTTTGTTGCGCGATAGTTTGACAAGTTGCCACGAGCTCTTCTTCAGGCCAGAACGCTTTTGGCGCGACAAGGCGAATATCCATGCCCATTTTCGCTGCGCCCACCATAAGTGAGTTACCCATGTTGTTGCGCGCATCACCTAGGTAAGCGAAGGTTATTTCATGCAGCTGTTTACCACGGCCGTGCTCTTGCATGGTCAGGAAGTCAGCAAGGATCTGGGTCGGGTGGAACTCATCCGTTAAACCATTCCACACTGGAACACCAGCATACGTACCAAGCTCTTCAACAATGGATTGGGCAAAGCCTCGGTATTCAATCCCGTCGTACATACGACCAAGAACACGAGCGGTGTCTTTCATCGATTCCTTATGACCGATCTGCGAGCCAGAAGGGCCGATGTAAGAGACTTGAGCACCTTGGTCAAAGGCAGCGACTTCAAACGCACATCGGGTACGAGTCGAAGATTTCTCAAAGATTAGTGCGATGTTTTTACCTTGAAGTTTCTTCTGCTCTGTTCCTGCATATTTAGCTTTTTTCAGCTCTGCAGACAGTTCGAGCAAAAACTGGATTTCTTTGGTTGAGAAGTCCAATAGCTTCAAAAAGTTGCGGTTACGTAAATTGAAAGCCATAGCTCGTCCCTTAGTACATGTGATTAGATTAATAGAATTTATTAAAACATATAAATGCTTTTATTGTGAATAATTATTTTTAATTAAAGCTAAAAAAGGTTGATGTATTCACATCAACCTTAGTTTTGATTCACCTAATGTAAAGGGACGAGTAAGTTATATATCGTCTCGTTCTATTGGACAGCTCATACAGCGAGCGCCACCGCGACCACGACCAAGCTCGTTACCAGGTACTGTCAGTACTTTGATGCCAGCTTTATCGTATTTTTCGTTGGTGTATACGTTGCGTTCGTAACCAATTACTACGCCCGGTTTTACAGTCAGAACGTTATTGGCGTCATTCCATTGTTCGCGTTCCGCTTCATAGCTGTCGCCACCAGTGGTGATGATTTTCAGCTGATCTAAGCCAAGAGCGGACTCAATCGCGTGCAGATAGTTATGTGAGGCTTCAACATGCATTTCACCGTTGCCTTTTGGTGTTAAGCGCCATGTGTCGAGATCTTTGCGCATGATCTCAGGGTAGACAGAGAAAGTATCTACATCCATATGGGTCATCACGGTGTCTAAATGCATACATGAGCGGTGTTTAGGCAGATCAATTGCAATCACTTCGGTCGCTTGGCCTGCTTTAAATAGGCTCGCTGCAAGGTTCTCTACGCCTTGCGCGGTCGTACGCTCAGACATACCGATAAGAACTGCACCTTTACCAATAACCAACACATCACCGCCTTCGACATTAGCATTATCATAATGCAGATCATCGTCACCGAAGTATTTAATAAAATCTTGGCCAGCAAAAATTGGGTGCCAACGATAAATCGCACGTAGGTGGTTTGTTTCACGTTGGCGTGCAGGCATCATCATCGGGTTAAGAGAAACGCCGCCATAAACCCAACATGAGGTATCACGAGTAAAGAGGTGATTAGGCAGTGGCTCAATAACAAAGTCGAGAGGACGCTTCATTTTTGGCAGCATAGAAGATGAGGAGATCGGTAGCTCTGAGTATGCTAAGCCACCTAAAAAGATGCAGGCAAGATGTTCATCATCCATTTCTGAAAAGTATTGGCGTAGGTCTCGCGCAAATGTTGGCCCGTAGCGAAAGTCAGAAATCTGAGTGTTCAGCAGCCATTGTTTTGCTTCTGGAACAGCGAGGGTTTCGACCAGTAAATCGTGGAGGAGAAGCACTTCAACGTCTTGCTCGCGCAGCGTACGTGCGAATGCATCGTGCTCTTCACCTGCCGCTTCTACAGCAAGAACGTCATCAAATAGCAACTCATGACAGTTTGACGGAGTTAAGTGGGTTAGGGCGCGTTCAGGGCGATTTAATAGAACTCGTCGAAGTTGACCAACTTCTGATCCAACGTACAGCTTGCTCATTTTGTATCCTTACAAATTTTCCAGCCATTAGTTATGACAAGCTTCCTAGAAAGATGCAAGTTATCAAGCTTTGTTTATATTCTGGTGTTTCTGGTTTTGTGAGTTTTTTATTTTTATTTTGATTCTTATGAAATTTATTATTAGATATAAATGCTATTTTACTAAAATTAGAGTGCGTGCGTTTTTATTCTAATTTTCCCGTTGAGAAAGAATACACGCACAGTGCATAAAACGTGCATTTTTATTCTAAATTATGCATTATTAAAGTGAATTTATTCGTTATGCTTCTTCGTTTTACACGTGAGTGTATTCAAGAAAGCATCATAAACACGCATAGAAAGAGAAAATAACCACATTAAGTGTCAATTAGGATGTTCTGAATATTAAAAAATGCCATTCTTTGTTAATTTTTTGTTTCTTTGTGTGGTCGGTTTAATATTTAGATTCAAATAACCGATAAGAATCGCAGTGGTATGATGTTTGTTTGTGGCTTTTCATCGCAATCCATGCCATATTTCACCGGATCAGCATACTCAGTATCGGGTATTGTGTTTCCATCAAGTAACTAATCTGGAGCCAAAACATGTCTCACGAAGATGAATATCTATCAGTAGAAGAATTAATTGAGATTCAAAAGGAAGAGACTCGCGATATCATTGCAGCATTGCTAGAAGATGGCAGCGATCCAGATTCGCTATACGAAATTGAGCACCACCTGTTTGCAGAAGATTTTGACACGCTAGAAAAAGCGGTAGTTGAAGCATTCAAGATGGGCTTTGAAGTTCTTGAAGCAGAAGAAACTGAAGATGAAGATGGTAACAAGTTGCTTTGCTGTGATGCGACTATGGAGTCCGCACTAGACGCAGAAGCGATTGATGCGCAAGTTGAAAAATTGATTCACTTGGCAGAAAAATACGACATCATCTATGACGGTTGGGGTACGTACTACGAAGGCGAAGATGCGCTTTACCCTGAAGAAGATGAAGACGACGAGTAATCAAAGCTCACTACTTTTGGAAAAACCAGCGTTTAACGCTGGTTTTTTTATTCCTTGAAAAACTGACGAATGTGGAGGCGATAAATAATTCACATTGAGTTTATAGGGGATTTCTCCCTATAATGCGTGAAAATTGATCTAGCTCAAGGTGTATATGCAACTCTCACTCGCCGGTTTATGGCAAGTCTCTCCACTGACGGACCTTTCTATCCCACAGGATGACATTACTTTCCCTGCTCCTTTGAGTCAGGTATTGCCAGCTGAACTGACAGAAGAAGCAATTCGTCAGCAAGAGTGGCACCTGATGCATGACATTGAAGTGGACGAATCCATGATGGCATTCCCAGCGGTAGAAATGGTGTTGGGTGGTGTGGATTACCATGCAGAAGTGCGTTTGAACGGAGTAGCATTGTTCGACTGTGACGGTTCTCAAAATGTCTACAAGAAAGACATTCGTCCGTTCATGCAAATGGGGCGTAACCGCTTTGAAATCTTGTTCTTAGAGGAAGAAGAGGATCTTCTGTTTGATGAAGATAAACTTGAGCTGTGCTCTCTGTCCGATCATGAATATAAAAAAAGTGATGAGCGCTTAGGGGTATGGCAAGAACCGTATCTGCAGTTCATTCGCAATGTACGTTTAGACCGCGTGGCAACCGAGCAGATTTGGCACCACGGTGGTGGTTGCGAGTTTAAAGTAGACTTGTACTATCAAACTTTTGCGCCGGGTCTGGTCTCTGCATCGGTTAAGTTTAATGGTATGACTTACCATATTCCTATTGATGTCCGAGCGGAGCATGCGAGCGCTTTATTCCAGATCGAAGCGCCAAAGTATGCCGATCTTACTGATCCTGATCCAAGTGATCTCTACCAATTGTCTGTTGAGTTGGATGGGCAGCACCAAAACTTCACTGTTGCCTTGAGCCAGGAGCTTTGTGTTACCCATGTTGTGCTTTAACTTCTAATAATATTATCTATTACAGCATCTTAAGCATTACGACTTCACATGCATCATGCCCTGTTTGTCCAAGCGGGGCATCGAGATGCTCAAAGCCTAGCTTTTCATACAAGCTTACCGCTTCTCTCAGACATTCAGTTGTCTCTAAATAGCACTGCTGATACCCAAATTGTTTCGCCAATTGTAAGCTCAATGCGACGATGCGTTTGGCTAAACCGTGTCCTCGTGTTTGAGGTAAGAAGTACATCTTTTGTAGTTCACACACATTTGGCTCGCCAGCTAAAGGGGCAAAGCCACCGCCACCAACGATCTCTCCGCGATGTTCAATGACCCAATAGGCGGCCCCGCATTGATTGTAAACCGAATACATATCATCAAGCGTTGGATCGGCCACACCATAACCTTTGTCTGCGGTTAAGCCGTATTCTGCAGAGACTTTACGAATCACATCTGCGACTTGCGGGTTGTCTGCTTTAGTAAGAGGTCGAAGAACGTATTCCTCAGCCTGACACACTTTTGTTAGCCCTTTTAGGTAAGTCTCTAGACCAAGTTTGAGTTGCTCTTGCTCGCTGTCATCGAGTTGGGTAAGCAGTTGTTCAAAGAAGTGGTTTTGCTGTTGGTCCAGTTGTGATAACGCCTGTTGGCCTTGCTCTGTAATCGCTACGAGTTGACTACGTTTGTCTTTTGGGTTTTCGATGCTCTCGACCAAACCTAATTTAATCAAACCAGTAACGGTTCGGCTCGCGTTGGACTTGTCGACATTAAGCTGCTGTGCCAGCTGATTGATGGTCAATGGCTGCAATTGGATTTCACCCAATGCGTGCGCTTGCACTGGAGTGAGAGCGACATCGCCGCATTGTTTATCAAGCATACCAAGCAATCGGACGGCTTGACGGGAGTAGTGTCGAAGTTGACGAGCGTTCATTATCACTTACCTCTAAAAATAAAGTTGCGCACCGCAATTAAATTAATTGCGGTGCGCAACCTTGTCAATGGTAAATGTCATTTTTCTCGTTAGGAGACGTAGTGAGCCTCCATATTTAAGCGTGGTGATGTAAACAAAACTGCGGTGCTGGAGCTTTTTCTGATGATTTACGCATCCATACTTTCTCGTGGAAGTAGTAAGCCACCGTGTTCAAACTTGGCTCTAGCATCGCCATTACGCCGCCGACAAATGCATCACCTGTTAGTAAGTAAACCACGGTAAAAGCGACGCTGAAGTGCACGGTCGCAAAGCTTGCGGTTTTTAATTTGGTCATCCACTGACGAGCTTTAAGTGCTGGGACTTTTGCCCATGCCTTTTCATGAAAGTAGAAGGCTACGGTGTTCACTGAAGGCTCAATCATGGCAATTAAACTACCAATTAGAATGTCGCCTGTGAGTACGTAAGCGACACTAAATGCGATAGTAAAATGCAGTGCTGCGAAAGTTAGTGTCTTTTTCATGATAATTACTCAATCGTGTTTGTTTCGATGAGCTTATTATCGATAATAATTCTCATTAATGCTAATGGGTAATGAGTATTGTTGTGATAGGGGGAAGCTATTGATGATGGTTTTGGTGAAATGTATACAAAAAAGGTTGGCCATGATGACCAACCTTTTGAACCAAAAAGTGAGAAGTGCTAATTCTTCTCTTTCACTGAGGCTTAAAGCGCAGCGATCGTTGTCTTCTGCTCTTCTAGCTTAGCTAGCGTTTCTTTGTAGCCTTCAAGCTTCTCACGCTCTTTAGCAACAACTGCTTCAGGTGCTTTCGCTACGAAGCCTTCGTTACCTAGTTTGCCTTCGATACGCTTGATTTCGCCGTGAGTCTTCTTGATTTCGCCATCTAGACGAGCAAGCTCAGCATCTTTGTCGATCAGACCTGCCATTGGGATCATCAGCTCAGACTTACCAACCAGTGCTGTCGCACATGCAGGAGTTTGTTCGCCAGCTTCAAGCACGCGTACTGCTTCTAGCTTCGCTAGTGACATCAGTACTTGCTTGCTTGCTTCTAGACGAGAGGCATCTTCTGCATTTGCTGCTTTCAGCATAACGTCAAGCGGCTTACCAGGGTTGATGTCGTATTCAGCACGTAGGTTACGGATGCTGGTAATGAACGCCTTCACCCATTCGATATCATCTAGCGCTTCTTGGTTGAAGTTTGCTTCGTCGAATTGAGGCAGTGCTTGAAGCATGATTGTCTCACCTTCTACACCTTCAACTAGTGGCTTGATGCTTTGCCAGATAGTTTCAGTGATGTAAGGAATCACAGGATGAGCCAGACGTAGAGTCTTCTCAAGTACCGTGATTAGTGTACGGCGAGTACCACGCTGTTGCGCTTCAGTACCTTTCCATAGAACGGGTTTAGTTAGCTCTAGGTACCAGTCACAGAATTGGTTCCAGATGAATTCGTAAAGCGTGTTCGCAGCCATATCTAGACGGAAGTTGTCGATATGGTTGTTGAACGCTTTCGCTGCAAGTTCAAACTGAGACTCGATCCATTTGTCTGCTAGTGAGTATTCAATCTCACCACCGTTGAAGCCACAATCTTGCTCTTCTGTGTTCATCATTACGTAACGGCTTGCGTTCCATAGTTTGTTACAGAAGTTACGGTAACCCTCAAGACGCTTCATATCCCAGTTGATATCACGACCTGTTGATGCCATTGCTGCAAGAGTGAAACGCAGTGCGTCTGTACCGTATGCTTCGATACCGTTTTCAAACGTCTTACGAGTGTTCTTCTCGATCTTCTTCGCTAGTTGAGGCTGCATCATGTTGCCACAACGCTTCTCTACGAGAGACTCTAGGTCGATACCATCGATCATGTCGATTGGGTCAAGTACGTTACCTTTCGACTTCGACATCTTGTCGCCGTTTTCGTCACGGATTAGACCAGTAACGTAAACCGTTTTAAATGGTACTTGTGGCTTGCCGTTTTCGTCTTTCACGAAGTGCATGGTCATCATGATCATGCGCGCAACCCAGAAGAAGATGATGTCGAAACCAGTTACTAGAACGTCTGAAGGGTGGAATACTTTCAGATCGTCAGTTTGCTCTGGCCAACCTTGAGTACCGAACGTCCATAGTGCAGAAGAGAACCACGTATCCAGTACGTCTTCGTCTTGGTGAAGTTCAATGACTGACTCTAGGTTGTTGTTCTTACGAACTTCTTCTTCAGTGCGACCTACGTAAACATTACCTTGGTTGTCGTACCAAGCTGGGATGCGGTGACCCCACCATAGCTGACGAGAGATACACCAGTCTTGAACGTCACGCATCCAAGAGAAGTACATGTTTTCGTACTGCTTAGGAACGAATTGGATGTCGCCGTTTTCTACTGCTTCAACTGCAGTTTTCGCTAGAGGCGCAGTACGTACGTACCATTGGTCAGTTAGCATTGGTTCGATAACCACGCCACCACGGTCGCCGTAAGGAACTTGTAGATCGTGATCTTTCACTTCTTCAAGTAGGCCTAGCTCGTCGAATTCAGCAACGATAGCTTTACGAGCGGCAAAACGCTCCATACCGTGGTATTTAGCTGGTAGCTCAGTGCTGTAAGCGTCGCTTGCTTCGCCGTTGGTGTTGAATACTTCAGAAGCATCACGGATGTTTGCGTCGAAAGTCAGAATGTTGATCATTGGTAGCTGGTGGCGCTTACCTACTTCGTAGTCGTTGAAGTCGTGCGCAGGTGTGATTTTCACACAGCCAGTACCTTTTTCCATATCTGCGTGCTCATCGCCCACGATTGGGATGCGACGATCAACGATAGGAAGGATGATTTCTTTACCGATAAGATCTTTGTAACGTAGATCTTCTGGGTTAACTGCAACACCCGTATCGCCTAGCACGGTCTCTGGACGAGTCGTTGCAACAACGATGTAGTCTTTGCCATCCGCTGTTTTAGCGCCATCTGCCAGTGGGTAGCGGAAGTGCCACATGTGGCCTTTAGTGTCTTTGTTCTCTACTTCTAGATCTGAAATCGCTGTGTGTAGCTTTGGATCCCAGTTAACTAGACGCTTACCGCGGTAGATTAGATCGTCTTCGTATAGACGTACGAACACTTCTTGAACGGCGTTAGATAGACCATCGTCCATCGTGAAGCGTTCACGATCCCAGTCTACAGATGCGCCAAGACGACGAAGCTGCTTAGTGATAGTGCCGCCAGATTCGCCTTTCCATTCCCAGATTTTGTCGATGAAAGCTTCACGACCGTAATCGTGTTTTGTTTTGCCTTCTTCTGCAGCGATCTTACGCTCAACAACCATCTGAGTTGCGATACCAGCGTGGTCAGTACCTACTTGCCAAAGGGTGTTTTTACCCTTCATACGTTCACAACGGATAAGCGTATCCATGATCGTATCTTGGAACGCGTGGCCCATGTGTAGGCTACCAGTGACGTTCGGTGGCGGGATCATGATGCTGTATGATTCTTTAGTAGTGTCACCGTGTGGCTTAAAGTAGCCTTTCTCTTCCCAAGTCTGATACAGAGCTTGTTCGATTGAAGTTGGGTTGTATGTCTTTTCCATAGCGCTCTTTTAATGGATACGTTGATGGTTGAATCTTAGTCAATCTTTATAAGTGAGGGATCTTAACAAGATCGCCTTAACTATAAGGATTGACCGTTAAGGATATTGAATTTCGATCGTTTGCAGTTGGTAACCTGCTTGACGGTAAATTTTATATCTTTCTCTTGCGAGTTGTTTAGCTTTTTCTTCGCAGGGCACGAAGTCTACCACTTGAGCAAACTTGTTCGCAAAGGTTGTCTCATTTTCCGCCAAATTAATTACCAGCTGACGGTTCCAATTAGGTTTTACACCTTCATGGCCGATTTCAATATTGGTGGCGTATTTCGGTCCCTCGCCTACGAGGTTATGTGCCATGAACTTGTCTGCATCAACTTGCCAAAAGGCTTCAGCGAGCTGCTCGGCGTGTGGTTTGTCTTGGCAGTTTAAATACACTTTAGCGCCTTGGCGAGCAAAGTGCTGAGCCAAAAACACGATGTATTCTTCAAAGCCAGCCACCGTTGCTTGCGGGCTCTCTTCGTTAATGATGTAGAAGGTTGCAGTTTGCATCATTCTCTCACTTGCCTTGGGTCTCTTCCTAAGACCATCTTAAGTCCCACTTTCATTTTAGAAAATTAGGATAATAAAAAAGGGCCTTGCGGCCCTTTTAGATTCTGTTCAGAAATTACTCTTCTGTCTCTTGGCCGCTGCGGTTCAAAAGGAATTGGACAAGCATTGAGACAGGACGGCCCGTTGAGCCTTTCGCTGCGCCTGATTTCCACGCGGTACCTGCGATATCGACGTGTGCCCAGTTGTACTTCTTCGCGAACTTAGATAAGAAGCAACCCGCAGTAATTGTGCCACCAGGGCGACCACCAATGTTTGCCATATCCGCAAACGGGCTCTTCAACTGTTCGTGGTACTCGTCTGCCATTGGTAGACGCCATGCACGGTCACTCGCTTGCTCAGAAGCGTTTACTAGCTCATGAGAAAGAGGGTTGTGGTTAGAGATTACGCCGCTGATATGGTGGCCTAGTGCGATAACACAAGCACCAGTTAGCGTTGCAACGTCAACCACGCAGTCTGGTTCGAAACGCTCTACGTAAGTCAGTGCGTCACAAAGAACAAGACGGCCTTCAGCATCCGTGTTCAGAACTTCTACAGTTTGACCAGACATGGTCGTTAGGATGTCACCTGGACGGTAAGCGTTGC
Source organism: Vibrio sp. 811 (assembly GCF_033339195.1). Classification (NCBI taxonomy): domain Bacteria; kingdom Pseudomonadati; phylum Pseudomonadota; class Gammaproteobacteria; order Vibrionales; family Vibrionaceae; genus Vibrio; species Vibrio sp. 811. The sequence continues at coordinate 15,387 of NZ_JAWOUB010000017.1, read as the reverse complement.
TGCCAGGCATGTTTTCACAACCCGCTAGAACACCAATAACGTTGATTGGTAGGTTTAGCTTCGCCAGCGCTTTCATTGTACCGAATACCGATGCCGCACCACACATGTCGTACTTCATCTCATCCATACCTTCGCCCGGCTTTAGAGAGATACCGCCTGAGTCGAAGGTTAGACCTTTACCTACGAGCACAATCGGTTTTGCATCTGAGTCAGGGTTACCTTTGTACTCGATGATAGACATCATAGATTCGTTTTTAGAACCACGGCCTACTGCTAGGTAAGAGGTCATACCCAGTTTTTCCATCTCTTGCTCACCAATAATTTTGGTGGTTACGGTTTCGTAGTCGTCCGCTAGACGACGAGCTTGAGAAGCAAGGTAAGCTGGATTAGCTACGTTTGGCGGCATGTTGCCAAGGTCTTTTGAGGCTTTGACACCTGATGCGATAGCAAGACCATGAGTGATTGCTTTTTCACCCAAGTTCAATTCACGACGCGTTGGTACGTTGAAAACAAGCTTGCGCAGTGGGCGGCGAGTCTCAGGTTTCACGCTCTTGAATTGATTAAATGTGTATAGACCATCTTTAGTCGCTTCTACAGCCTGGCGCACTTTCCAGTATGTATCACGACCCTTAACATGCAGTTCAGTTAGGAAACATACCGCTTCCATTGAGCCTGTCTCGTTAAGTGTGCTGATCGTCTTTTGAATGATTTCCTTGTACTGGCGCTCGCCAAGTTCACGCTCTTTGCCGCAACCGACAAGTAAAACGCGCTCTGACAAAACACCTGGTACTTGATGCAGTAGCAGCATCTGACCAGGTTTACCCTCTAGATCACCACGGCGAAGTAGTGAACTGATGTAACCGTCACTGATTTTATCAAGTTGTTCGGCTACTGGAGAAAGGCGACGTGGTTCAAACACACCAACAACGATACATGCGCTACGTTGTTTCTCTGGACTGCCACTTTTTACACTGAACTCCATGCGTACTCCTACATCCTGAAGACAAATTGCTCTAAATGTTAGATAATGATCGCTTACTTGTTGAATTTTAGCTCCAGGCTTACATGCAGAGCTGATTAAGCGACTAACATCTAGTTTATAATTTTTAAAAAAATAAATGGTTCAACGGGAAACTATAGTGATTCGACCAAAAAAACAAGTTTTGTATAGGTAATTTCAGCGTGATTATTGTTAGATATTTGATCCGCGAAACACTCAAGAGCCAATTTGCGATTTTTTTCGTACTTTTTTTGGTGTTTGTAAGCCAGAAATTCATAAGTGTTCTTGCTGATGCTTCTGATGGGGATATTCCTGCTGGATTGATTTTCTCGATTGTTGGTTTGAACATGCCAGCAATGGGTCTGTTAATGCTGCCTTTAAGTCTGTATATCGGCATATTGATCACATTTGGTCGTCTGTATGCAGAGAGCGAAATTGTCGTAATGAACGCGACAGGTATTGGTAATAAATTCTTGGTTCAAGCGGCCTTATACCTAGCGTTGATTACTTCAGCGGTGGCGGCTTTCAATGCGTTGTGGCTATCGCCGTGGTCTCAAGACCGCGTTGAGCAGCTTTATGAGCAGGTAGCGTCAGAAAACAGCGTTGACCTACTTAAAAAAGGTCAGTTCCAAGGTACACCAGACGGTTCATCGGTTGTGTTCATCGATGACATTAAAGACAATACCTTGAGCAACGTTTTTGTTGCGCAGATGCGCCCTCGAGATTCAGTGTTACCGAGTGTGATGTTCTCATCTTCTGGTGAAGTAAAAGAGCTTTCGGACGGTCGTCAGATCATCACTATGAAAGAAGGTACGCGTTATGAAGGTGTGCCTACTCGCGTTGAATATATGATCACGAAATTCGATGAATACGAAGGTGTTATCGGCCAACGTGAGGTCAAAAAGAAAGGGCGAGACTGGGAAGCATACCCAACGGTTGACTTGATAGGTCACCCAGATCCAGAGGCGCAAGCGGAGCTACAATGGCGAATTTCGTTATTTGTGTGTATTCCACTCTTAACAATGCTCGTTATTCCTTTGTCTGCGGTGAATCCGCGTCAGGGACGGTTTGCCAAAATGGGGCCTGCGATTCTGATCTATCTAGCGTATTTCTTGGCGATCAGTGCAACCAAATCTGCATTAGAAGATGGTGACATCCCGGCTGCTATTGGTATGTGGCCAATCAATGCGATGTTGCTGATTGTTGCTATCATGGCGAATATGATGGACAGCGTTGCTGCTAGACGAATAAAAGACAAATTCCGCAAGAAGAGGCTCGCGTAAGCTGTGTTCAAAATCTTAGACCTTTACATCGGTAGAACCATCATCTCTACCACTGCCTTGGTTTTAGCGACGTTTGTTGGCTTATCGGGCATCATCAAATATGTAGAACAGCTACGTAAAGTAGGGCGAGGTGTGTACGACCTCACTCATGCGTTGTACTTTGTGTTACTCAGTGTGCCGCGTGATATCGAAATGTTCTTTCCAATGGCGGCATTACTCGGTGCCCTGATCGGCTTAGGTATGTTGGCTTCAAGCTCTGAGCTGGTGGTGATGCAAGCTGCTGGTTTCTCTAAGCTGGATATCGGGTTATCGGTACTAAAAACGGCCGTCCCACTCATGATTGTCGTTATGGCGTTAGGCCAATGGGGCGCTCCTGAGGCCCAGAAGATGGCCCGTGACTTACGTGCGTTTGCGATATCAGGTGGTAGCATTGTGTCTGTGCGCTCAGGTGTGTGGGCTCGTGACGCAAACGACTTTATCTTTATCGGTAAAGTCGAAGACGACAAGCTTTATGCTTTAAATATGTGGCGTTTTGATGATGATAAGAATCTACAAAAAGTTATTTTCGCCGAAGAAGTCGACTACCAACAAGATAACAACTGGCTGATGCGCTACGTACAAATTACGGACATGGAAAATGAAAACGTAATTTCAAAGCAAGACATCGAACAGATGGAGTGGCACACCTCTTTGGCACCAGATAAGCTAGCTGTGGTGACCGTGAAGCCAGAAGAATTGTCACTGAGCGGTTTGTATGATTATGTGACTTACCTGAAAGCATCGGAACAAGATGCATCTCGCTATGAGTTGGCGTTTTGGCGTAAGTTGACTCAGCCGCTTTCAATTGCTGTGATGATGTTAATGGCGCTATCTTTTGTTTTCGGTCCACTCAGAAGCGTGACCATGGGGGCAAGGGTATTGTCGGGCGTGGTTGCCGGGTTTACTTTTTACATATCCAGTGAGTTCTTTGGTCCATTAAGCTTGGTGTATGGCATATCCCCAGTGTTTGGTGCTTTGGCCCCGAGTTTGGTGTTCTTAGCTATTGCGATTGCACTGCTACGAAGAAAGCTATAACTGAAGCATCATCGAATAAACCAAGTTTTACCGAACCAAATGTAAAAGGAAGGCATTACGCCTTCCTTTTTTGTGTTCCTAGACAAGTTAATTTGCCTTAGGTAATACAACAACCTCTGTTTTGGCCCAAATGTCGTGGAAACCACGTTTCTTCGGATCAATCGGTACAGTCAAATTTGCCAAGCCAAAGCCAGATGTCGAAATACGAATCAGAGCTTGAGTTACCGTAATTGGTGCTCCGTCTTTGGCATTGCGAACTCGAAGCTTCCAAGCGCGCATCCCAAGAGTTTGTCCTGCTCGCGTCCAGAAGAACACAAAGAAATATATCCACACACCCGCAAGGTAAAGTGTAAATAGAGGGCTCAATACAGGGTGCTTTCCGAGCATATCTGCGGCATCAGCGTACTCGCCATAGCTCAACAATCCTGCTGCATTTAGTGCAAACACAACGGCCATAACAATACCTGCGGCCATCATTTCAATTGCGATAATAATCAATGTGTCGTAAATCAACGCTGCAAGTCGACGAAACAGACCAGCAGGTGGAAGAGTTGTAGACGTTGTCATTATTCCATCACTTACCTTAAAAATTGTGCGTCAGAATATAGATTCCCTCACCAAGAGAAAAGAGACCTAACGCACAGAGTCTTTAATTGTGTATAAACTAAGTGACTTTTCTGCCCTACGTTATCAGCACATGTCATGATACACGAGGCCGTGCAGCAATATGTTTCAACTGAATTCGATTCTCTTAACCATTGGCTCTTTGGTCTGTGACCAGATTAGATAGCTGAGAGAGTTGGTGTTTCTCATCTTCGGTATAATGTTGGCTTAATGAAAGCTCTAAAGCTTTTTCTGACAGCTTGATTGCTGGTGACAAAAATAACTTAGGGTGCATACTAGAGAGAGCTAGCAAGGCCTTTTGTAGGCGAATCTGTATTTGGAGTTGCGCTGCACCATCGTGTGCTATCGGCAAAAAGACATCATCAAACAAATCCTGGCAGCTCAATGCGGGCACAAATAGTCTAGGATATCGAGTTTTGGTAGGCGGCTCACTGAGTAGGTCTCCCCATAATGAAAGTGCTCGTACAGAACGCCCAAGAACGTCAATTGCGGTGCCATTATCATTTACAGCCGGAGATAGTGCTCGTGAGGCGATTTCCGCCATAACGACTAAACCAAAGCGAGGGTCCTGATCATATGAACGCTCTGTTCGAATCGTGAAGGCTGCCGTTACTTCGCTTTCGTCTGGCAATTCTCCACAAACACAAGCCAATGGTTGACCTACGTACACAAAACTTCCCGGTTGTCGCTCAAGGTAGATGGTGCATTGGTTTGCTTCAGCAATACTATCGAGATGATGCATATCAACATGCTGTAAGTAGCCAATTTCTTGGCTCAAAATAGGTTTACTTCCTCTGGGTTTATGTTCTGGGTGGCTCCACGGGTGAGCACCTAGCCAACGCTCTTTGCCCCGTTTTCTTATCGCATCTAACAAGGCTTGCTCCACGTATGAAGTGGTTTCACTGACCCTTCCTAGTACGGAAAGGTGCTGAATCCAACGTAGCAGAGTGAGTATGATCATCACGATTACGGCGATAGTTACGATGAACAGATAAATTTGTGCTTGTTGATGATAGGCCCCAATACCTAGCGCGATAATTCCTACCAAACTAAATAGAAAAGAGCCAAGAAAGGTTGCTAAGGCATTTTGTGTTGTGCTGTCTTCCATCAACAGTTTTGTCGCTCGCGGCGTTACCCCTGCACTAGCGGCACTGTACGCTGAGACCATAATATTGAGAGAGAATGTAGTCACTGCAAGCATGGAGGTTGCGAGGATATTTAATATGTTGTTCAACAAATCCTTGCTGACGTTGATGGCAGGGGGCAGAGTAATGAACTGGTTTAAAACAATCGACATTAAGGCGGTAGCAACAGCAAGTAATGCGTAGAGTGACGTCCGGACCCACAGTTTTCGCGTCATCTGTTTCAGTAACCACTGCCATTTTGACCCAGTCATTCTTTGCTCCTATTCAGTTCTCACTAGAAAGTCGATAGAAAATTCAGAAAGTTATTCTTGCTTAAGCATAGGTTAAATGCCCGTCGTTCTGCTTGATATTTCATGCATCACGAAAGTAAGAAAGCTGCTTGCTTCAAAGAATGGTGCTCTTGAGGTGTGAATTACCACGATTCTGTTACCTTAATTGATAGATGAATTAAAAGTATGTGGTTGAAAAGAGGTAGCGCATGATTGTAATTACAGGTGCAAGTAGCGGTTTAGGGGCGGAACTAGCAAAGCGTTATGATGCGGAAGGCAAAGAGACGTATGTAATAGGAAGAAATACAGAAAAACTATCCGCACTAGCAAAACAACTCTCTCATAACGTTGGTTATCAAGCTTGCAACCTCTCATCGCACCAAAATGTGAAACAGCTCTTTGATGGGGTGAAACAGTCCCCTGAAATGGTCATTCATAGTGCGGGAAGTGGTTATTTTGGCTTACTGGAAGAGCAGGAGCCGGAAGAGATTCAAAAGTTGATTGATAACAACCTGAATTCTGCGATTCATGTGTTAAGAGAGTTAGTAAAGCGTTACAAAGATCATCCAATAAAAGTGGTCATGATCATGTCCTCAGCCGCGCAACAACCTAAAGCGCAAGAGTCTACGTATTGTGCAGTGAAATGGGCCATCAAAGGATTAATTGAGTCGGTTCGTTTGGAGCTAAAAGGAAAACCTATGAAAATTATCGCGGTTTATCCTGGTGGAATGGATACGGAATTCTGGAAAACAAGCGGCAATACGATGGACACGAGTCACTTCATGCAAGCAGAAGATACCGCAGAGATGCTCCATAATGCGTTGTCGAGCATTGGGAATGGTTATGTTTCTGATATTACAGTGAATAGAACTTAAAAAGAGTTTCGTATACTCATTTTCATCTGGAAGAGTAGTAGAAAATGGAGCGTACGTTTCTTATGAGTACAGCTTTGTCACACTTTGTGGCGAAATTATCAGCAAACGATAGTTATTTAAGGTATTTCTGCTTGCGCAGGTCAAAAGCTTACGTATAATGCCAACCATCAAAGGGCAATAGCCCAAAGATGCCGGTGTGGTGAAATTGGTATACACGACGGATTCAAAATCCGTTGCCTTCGGGCGTGGCGGTTCAAGTCCGCCCACCGGTACCATACATAGAAAGGTCGCTTTTATAGCGGCCTTTCGTCGTTTTAGGTGTTCGTAAATATCAAAAGAAAGTTAGCGTTGCCTTCGCGGTGGCGTCAGGAGTGCCTGCCAGTCAAGTCACTCGCAGGTACCATATTTTAAGACAGAGCCTCGATGAAAGTCGGGGCTTTGTTGTATCTTGATCTTCAAAACAAAAAAGCGCGAGGGGTATGCCTCGCGCAAACTACTACATGGTGATAGTAGGAACAGCCTATAGAGCTGTGAACAAGGTATTTTGAGTGTTCGGAGTCCAGTCTGCTTGGGACACGTGCGGTACATCAACTAGATAACGCAAACCTTGATAAGTCACCACATCACCTTGTTTATAGGAAACATTCTGAGTCCAGTTAGTGGCTGGGTCTGCATTTGTCCAAAGGCTAGAGGTTGGAGACGGTGCCCAATCTTGTTGCGCAGTATGGTTTGTTACAGCCTGGTATACAGTACCTAGGTGTAAGACGTAATCGCCAGCGTCGTAGTTATGACCAACTTGCCAGTTCGGTGTGTAGTTATCCATTGTGTCGAAGTCATAACCCGCTTGTTTTGCTAACTGTATAAACTTAGCGAGCTTAGGTAGGTTTTGCGTTGCACCCATGCCACGCTTACCATCTTCAAATAGGAACTCGTGAGTTAATACGATAACTTTATCGGCGTGTAAAGGTGTACCACATGGGAACTCTTGAGCTTTGGAGTTGATCGGGTTAATCGTTGTTGGTGCACAAGTGTTTAACGCGGAATCCACATATCCAAGAAATGCTTCTGCTTCTGTAAGGCTGTTTGCTGGCATTTCAATGCCCCAATTTTCGGGTGCCCAGTCCACATCCCAACCGTGAGTTTGATAGCCGTTATTCGCTAGGATATTTTGAACCTCGATAGCTGCTTTTACACTGTTGGATGGGTTGGATGTATCGCATACATATCCTGGTTCCCAAGGTTTCAGGTCATCAGACGTGGCACATAACCCATCTGCTTTGAAGTCTTTCGTCACGCGCCAACCGTTGGTGTAGGGCAGTCTAGCAAACTCTGTTGCCTTGTAGTTCGGGTAGCTTGTAATGTTCGGCAAATACTTTGCTAACACAGATAAGTTTTCCGTAAACATTGAGGCATCGTAAACAGGGTCTTGATACGAGTTAAGCTGGTGGTCCCCGGTCGCATTACACTCCGCAGCACTGTTCGGTCCAAACTCATCCACGCAGTTGTGCACCATGTGATCGTAACTGTGGTTCGCAACAATATGACCAGTGTCTAATGCGAGCTTTAAGGCTTCTAGGGAACGGTCTTCATTCTCATCACCAATTCCATCTAAATGCCAAGCATTAAAGTAAAACGTCGCTTTGATATCTTCCTGGTTAAGTACTTGAATAACGTCAATAGATGCATTGATTGGTCCATCATCAAACGTTAGATAAATTGTGCCTTTAGAGTCGGTTTGAGCAAATGAGTGTTGTGATAGTGCGGCACTTACAAGCGTTGCAATAGCCAATTTATTAAATTTCATTCTCTATTCCTTTTAAGAAATTAATAACGACGTTGTCAGTAGTAAAATATTGATAATTTGAAACTTAATGTGATGTCTTAAATTATTTTATGACTTTTATCCTAGACCTAAATAATTACAAAAAAATAGGTGGTATTTTCTAAATTGGGATTGTGTTCACGAATAATGCAACCGGTTGCGCTTTTTTGTCTTGGTTATTTTTGCTACAGTTTTTGCAGGTTGAAATTTACACAACGGGAGTAAGGCTATGAAAAAGATCCTTTTATGCTGTAGCGCAGGGATGTCCACCAGTATGCTTGTTAAGAAAATGGAGCAAGCTGCTGAAAATAAAGGAATTGAATGCAAAATTGATGCGATGTCAGTGAATGCATTTGAAGATGCAATTAAAGAGTACGATGTTTGTCTTCTCGGGCCTCAAGTACGTTTTCAGCTAGAAGAGCTAAGAAAAACGGCGCAAGAGCATGGTAAAAACATTGACGCGATTTCTCCTCAGCATTATGGAATGATGAAGGGAGAGGAAGTACTAGAGCAAGCATTAGAATTAATTAACTAAACCATAGTTTTAAATTAAAAAAGATAACTGTACATCAAATATAAATATTTGATGCGGGATTCTTTTGCCTAAAATAAGGATGGATTCTATGAAGCTTTATGACGCAATTATAGGCGCAGTCGAAAAGCATATAGCCCCTATAGCAGCTAAAGTGGGGAATCAGCCCCATGTTCGCGCAATGAGAGACGGTTTTATTGTCGCAATGCCGTTTATTATTGTTGGTAGTTTCATTTTGATTTTTGCATTCCCCCCATTTGCCGAAGATACAACCTTTACTTTTGGTCGAATTTGGCTCGATTTCGCCACTACACATTTTGATACCATAATGATGCCCTACAACATGTCGATGGGGATCATGACCATTTTTGTTTCGCTGGGCGTTGCTTATAGTTTAGCGAAGGCTTACAAGATGGATGGGATCACGAGTGCTGTATTGTCACTAATGTCTTTTTTACTCATTGCGGCCCCAGCTAAAGATGGCGCGTTGTCTATGTCTCACATGGGCGGAACCGGGATCTTCACCGCAGTGATGTGTGCATTTTTCTCGGTGGAGCTCTACCGTTTTATGAAAAAGCACAATATTACGATTCGCATGCCAGAGCAGGTGCCACCGGCGATTGCGCGATCATTTGAAGTATTGCTACCAGTCTTAGCGATATTCATTACCTTATATCCACTTAGCCTTTTCGTACAAACCCAGTACGACATGCTGATTCCAGATGCTGTTATGGCTATCTTTAAACCGCTAATCAGTGCGTCTAACTCATTGCCTGCCATTATTGGCGCTTTATTGCTTTGCCAGCTACTTTGGTTTGCGGGTATTCATGGTGCTGCAATTGTTGTTGGACTGCTTTCTCCAATCTTTTTGACCAACATTGGTGCCAACATTGAAGCCTTTGTTGCAGGTGAACCGATTCCAAATGTATTTACTCAACCGTTCTGGGATTTTTACATCTTTATTGGCGGCTCTGGTGCAACACTTGCTCTTGTTATGCTGATGTCGTTTAGCCGTTCTGTTCACCTTAAGAGCATTGGTCGAATGAGTGCGGTGCCTGGCTTTTTCCAAATCAACGAACCAGTGATCTTCGGTAGCCCAGTTGTGATGAACCCGACCTTGTTTATCCCGTTCGTCTTCGCTCCAGTCATCAACGCTACGATTGCGTATTTTGCTGTGCATGTCGGCTTTGTGGGTATGGGTGTCGCTACAACACCTTGGACAACACCGGCACTGATAGGTGCTTCGTGGGGTAGCGGTTGGACCTTTGCGCCAGTATTGCTCGTCATTGGTTTATTGATTCTTGATCTAATCATCTACTTCCCATTCTTCAAAATGTTTGAGAAGCAAATGTTGGAGCAAGAACTACCAACGACGAAGGAAACTAAAGGTGACACGCAGCCGTCAGGCGAAGGCGTTACAGCTTAACTGTGCTTAATGGGCCGCAATTACCGCGGCCCGATTTTCGGAGAGAAAATGATGGAACAAGAATTGGTTGTGATGGAGATCATTTGCAATGCTGGTGAAGCCAGAAGTTTAAGCTACGAGGCATTGCGCTTATCTCGAGAACAAGATTTTGAAGCGGCTGACGAGAAGCTTTCTCAAGCAAGAGAGTGCATTAATAAAGCCCACTTAATACAGACTCAGCTTATTGAAGAAGATCAGGGAGAAGGGAAAGTCCCGATGACGTTAGTGATGGTGCATGCTCAAGATCACCTGATGACTACGATTTTGGCTCAAGAGATGGCTGTAGAAATCGTCGCACTGAACAAAAAAATCTCGAACAAGTAAAGGGGGATGAAAATGTCTAGAGAGGCGATCAAACTTGCCATTATTGGCGGTGGTAGTAGCTATACCCCGGAATTGGTTGAAGGGGTTATTAAGCGCTTAGAATATTTACCCGTTAAGAAAATCCATTTTGTGGACATTGAGTCAGGAGCTGAGAAGCTTGAGATCATCAAAGGATTGGCTCAGCGAATGGTCGATAAAGCCGGCGCAAAAATTGAGATAAAAGCCGGTTTCGATCGCCGTGCTGCGATAAAAGATGCAGATTTTGTGATGACGCAGTTTCGTGTTGGTGGCCTTGCTGCACGCGCTAACGATGAGCGAATCCCAATCAAGTACGACGTCATCGGCCAAGAAACAACGGGCCCTGGTGGTTTTGCTAAAGCACTGCGAACCATTCCGGTCATTCTTGATATCTGTAAAGATATTGAAGAGTTGGCTCCAAACGCATGGATGCTCAATTTCACCAACCCAGCGGGTTTAGTTTCCGAAGCGGTCAGTAAGTACACCAAAGTAAAGAGTATTGGTTTATGCAATGTGCCCGTTTCAATGGAAATGATGATTGCAGAAATGATGGAGTGCGAGCCAAAAGAGCTACAACTTGAGTTTGCTGGGTTAAACCATCTCGTGTGGGTACACAAAGCATGGCTCAATGGGGAAGATATTACTCAAACGGTATTAGAGAAAGTCGGTGATGGTGCCAACTTCAGTATGAAGAATATCTGGGAAGAACCGTGGGATCCGGCATTTCTAAAAGCACTGGGGGCGATACCATGTCCTTATCATCGCTACTTCTATCAAACTGATGCCATGCTTGCTGAAGAGAAACAAAGTGCCGATGAAAAAGGCACTCGTGCTGAGCAGGTAATGGAAACAGAAAATGCGCTATTTAAGCTCTATCAAGATCCTACCCTCGATCATAAGCCGAAAGAGTTAGAGGAGCGGGGTGGTGCTTATTATTCTGATGCATCACTGAACCTAGTTGATTCAATTTATAACAATCGTAATAGTATTCATGTTGTTAACGTTTTAAATAATGGAGCGATCAACGGCCTACCTGACGATGCTGTGATTGAATGTAGTGCCGTGATTGGTAGCTGGGGGGCGAAACCTCTTGCGGTTGGCGAGTTGTCAAACAATATCAAAGGATTACTCCATCAAGTTAAAGCGTATGAGCAGCTAACAATAGAAGCTGCTGTCGAAGGTAATTATAACAAGGCGCTTATGGCATTAACCAATAACCCATTGGTGCCTGACATTGGCCGCGCCAAGTCAATCCTGGATGATATTCTGGCGGTGAACGCTCCGTATTTACCTCAATTTAAACTAACGACGTTGTAAAACTAAGGAAGGGCGCCGATGAAAGTCATTTTTAATGCTGATGATTTTGGTTTAACGAGAGGTGTAAATAGCGGCATCGTTAAAGCTCATCAGCAAGGTGTGGTTCATTCAACCACCATGATGGTGGGTATGGATGCTGAGCAACATGCCTTAGAACTAGCTCGCCATAATCCAGACTTGAAAATTGGCGTTCATCTTAGGTTTACAGCAGGTGTGCCTATAACGAAGCATCCTAACTTGACCAACGGCCGATCGCACTTTATCAACTATGACGAACTTTGGAGTAAGCAGGACTTCGAAACTCAGGTCGTTTATGATGAAGCAAAAGCTCAGGTGGAACATTTTTTATCGCTTGGGTTAGAGCTAAGCCACTTAGATAGCCATCATCACGCGCATACTCACCCTCAAATTTTGCCCGTTATTAAAGAAGTAGCGAATGAATACCGAGTGCCACTGCGGGGCACTGGCTTGTGTCAAGAATCGATGACAATCAGGTATATCTTTACTGATGAGTTTTATGACCAAAAAGTGAGCTTGGATGGTTTGATGACACATTTATTGAGCTTAAAAGCTGACTATGACTTGGTTGAGGTGATGTGCCACCCGGCAGAGGCCGATCAGGCGCTTGTCTTAAAGAGTGGTTATGCGCTTCAGCGAGAGCTAGAGTTACAAGTTCTTACCTCTCCCATTTTAAAAGAACAGTTAGCTCATCATGGTATAACTGTCACGGATTACTCTGAGCTTGTTTCTACCAATCAAATGGTCAGTGTATGATTAAAGGCTGCCAGCTTCGCCCCCTATAGCACCTTACGAATTGCTGGCAGCCGTTCTATACAAACGAATATTTAATAACAATTGCAGTTGGACCCAATAGCATTATGGCAAGGATTAAAGATGTAGCCGAACTCGCCGGTGTAAATCGCTCTACCGTTTCTCGAATTATTAATGGAGAGGGGAAATTTCGTGAGGAAACTCGAAAAAAAGTAGAGCAGGCTATGGCGCAATTGAATTATCGTCCCAGTGCAATTGCTCGTTCACTCGCAACCTCATCCAGTAATATGGTTGGGTTATTGGTGACTTACTATACGGGGGGCTTCTTTGGCGAGATGATGGAGCAGGTTCAGACTGAGCTGGATATTCATAAGAAGTTTTTGATTACAGCTCAAGGCCATCATTCTGCACAAGGTGAAAAAGAGGCAATTCAGCGTTTTAATGATTTACGTTGTGACGGCTATGTACTTCATAGTCGTTATTTGTCAGATGATGACTTACGTGAATTAGCTAAACAGCCAACACCTTTCGTTCTCCTGGATCGCTACGTGGAAGGAATAGAAGAGCGTTGTGTTATCTTTAACCATCATCATGCAAGCCGTATTGCCGTTGAGCACCTTTTAGCTGGTGGTCATCGAAAGATTGCTTGTATTGCCGGTCCATCCCAACGTCATAACAGTGTATTGAGAAAGCTTGGGTATATTGATGCAATGAAGGATGCTGGTATAGATATTGATGAAAGCTGGTGTGAAGAAGGGAATTATGGCCGGCAAAGTGGTTATGATGCAATGGCTGCAATTTTACAACGACACCCTGATGTGACGGCTGTCTTTTCGTGCAGTGAAGAAATGACGGTTGGCGCAATGCAGTACTTACACGAGCATAGTATTTCTGTACCAGAGCAAATCTCATTAACTAGCTTTGACAGTGTTGATCTTTGTGAAAGTCTTTACCCTACAGTATCAGCAGTGCACTTTCCTATCAGTGACATGGCCCGTGTAGCGGTACAAACGTTAATGGGGCTAGTCAAAGATCAAGAAGTAATAGACAAGCCAGTATTCGAGGCCAAGCTTAAAATACGCAAAGCAGATCGTTCCTTAAAGTAGCTTACTTCTATCTAATTAAGTGAGTCGCTTAGAAATAACGGTTTGATGTTTTGATAGTTACTGATGAATTTATTCACAAAATTTACTAGTATTCTAACTCTCTTAAGAAATATAAATCAGTAGTGAATAAGTGGCTGCCATTAAACTAACGGTCGATCGTATTCAACCCGGATTACATATCCGTCTTCCGCTAAAGTGGAACGATCACCCCTTTCTACTCAATAGCTTTAAGATTAAAGACCAAGAGCAAGTCGAGATGATCCGCCACCTCGGCGTAAAGTTCGTTTACTTTAATCCAGAGCAAAGCGATGCCGTTCCACTCCCTGTTGATCAAAGACAAGCTGACAGAGTAACAAATGAAGCGTCGTTAGATCATGAAACTCAAAAAATGTGGCAAGAAAAACAGAACCGCATAGAAAAGTTAAGTGCATACCGTCGACGCGTGATTCAGTGTGAAAAAGAGTTTGAGCGCTCTCTGGCACGTATGCGTTCAGTCATGACTAAAATCCGTAACCGTCCGACAGCAGCAGTTGATGAAGCAAAGCTTCTTATTGAAGATATCGTCGAGAAGTTAATGTGCGATGATAATGTTACGTTACACCTGATGAACGGAAAAAATGAGTTTGAAGATATTTATTTCCACTCATTGAACGTGGCTGTTATCTCGATGATGATTGGCCGTGCTAAAGGGTACTCAGCAGCACAGTTGAAAGAGCTTTCCTTCTCCGCACTATTCCATGATATCGGGAAAATAAAAATCCCGACTGCAATATTAAGAAAGCAACTACCTCTAACAGAGCCAGAAACCAACTACTTAAAGTTGCACACTAAATATGGCGTCGATCTTGCGAGTCAAATCGAGGCTTTTCCCGAAGTCGCGAGAATTGTGATTGCGCAGCACCATGAGCTAAGAGATGGGTCTGGTTATCCTAAAGGCCTGAAAGGAGATGAGATCAACGAGTTTGCTCAAATTATTGCTGTAGCCAATGCGTTTGATAACTTGTGTCATACACCGATAGTCTCAGATCAAAAGATTCCTTATACCGCACTCTCTCATTTATATAAGAACTGTAAACACCTATATAAAGAAGAGAACCTGAACATCCTAATTAAGTTTATGGGCGTGTTTCCTCCGGGTACCGTAGTTCAGCTTTCTAATAATATGGTCGGCCTGGTTATCTCAGTGAATGCATCGCATCTATTATTCCCGAATGTCTTGGTTTACGATCCATCAGTACCAAGGACGCAAGCGCCAATCATTGATCTTGCCTCAAAAGATATAAAGATAGTTAACGCGATTCATCCGTCAAAATTACCGGATAAAGTAAAAGAGTATCTAAATCCGCGTTCGCGTATTTCTTATTTCTTTGATAGTGATGAGTAGTTATCCACAGCTTTTTGTGGGTAAATTGTATAAATCCTGAGTGTTATTTCTGGGTAATTTTAGGGTTGGATGGAAAGTATCCATTTGGCATGTTTTTTTAGAAAAAATGCATTTTTAGTATTGCCAAAGAAAATCTTCTCCCTATAATGCGCATCCATCGACACAGCAGACGTCACAAGGCTTCAGCAGGGTCGAAGAGGTAAAAAGCTTCTACAAAAAATTAGTTTAAAAAAGTGTTTGACACTAACAACTAAATCGCTAGAATGCACCTCCGCTTTGAGAGAAAAACTTCTCGCACAGCAAGCTCTTTAACAATATAGACCTATCAATCTGTGTGGGCACTCGTTGATGATAATCCAATTCGATACTTCGGTATCA
>NZ_JAWOUB010000016.1:0-108435 GCF_033339195.1 Vibrio sp. 811 | reverse complement strand
TCAGCGAGGTGGCATTATAGAGATTGCGATCACATTGGCAAGCCCTTTTTCTCGTTTTTTTTGATTTTTTTATCGTTCGGATAAATTTGCATCAAAAGCGGTCAAAAGAGCACGTTATTTCTACAGTTCTCTAAATTTATCTGCGAAAAGAGCCACTTTTTCCCAATTGGTGTACTCCACCTCTTTGGTCGTATCGGTTTCGCCACCCGTCATCGACATAATGAACCTAATCATAGTTCTGTCGAACCAGCTATAACGTGGGTAATAAAGTGCACCAGCAAAAACACCGATTAGCGTTGGTTTCCAAGGCGACTTAATTAGGAACTTGCGAATGTAGGCACTACCTTCAGGTGTATCCTTTCCTTGGTCCTCTTTACGAGCGGTTAGGTTTACGCAGAAAAATGCCACTTTATTTTGCTCCAATTGATTGAGGTTTCGCTCAATAAACTGGTATAGCTTTTTATTAAGATGGCCATAGCGAATAGAGGCGCCTATCAATACTCTGTCGTATTGGCTGAAGTCAATCGTCTCGACATTATGTAAATCCACCAGCTCACAATCGAAATCTGGAAGTTGTTCATCTATATAGTGGAGAATTTTTTTAGTCTGCCCTTCGCGGGAAGAGTATAGAAATAATGCTTTTGCCACGATTTCCCCTTAGCTACGCCAAAACGTCGGCGTAAGTAGAATAAGTAAGGTAAAGATTTCCAAACGACCAAACAGCATAGAAACTATTAATACCCATTTTGCTTTGTCGTTAACATCACCAAAGTGAAGCGCCACTTCTCCCAAGCCAGGACCGAGGTTGTTCAGAGTCGCAGCCACCGCCGAGAACGCACTGAGCTCATCCATTCCTGTTGCAATCAACCCCAACATACAAACCACAAATACCAATGCGTATGCGGAGAAGAAACCCCAAACCGCATCGACAACACGTTGCGGTAGGGCACTGCCACCTACTTTGATGGTGTAAACCGCGCGTGGATGGACTAAACGTTTTAGTTCACGCGCACCTTGTAAGGTAAGAAGCAGGATACGGATCACTTTCATGCCGCCGCCTGTTGAACCAGCACAACCACCTATAAAGGAAGAGAACAATAACAGCACAGGTAAGAAGAGCGGCCAATCCGCAAAACCTGTTGTCGTAAAGCCCGCTGTTGTGGATATTGATACGGTTTGGAACAGAGCCTGATCGAAAGCATCGTATGTCGATGTGTAAGAGTGATGTTTCAGTAATAATAGAAAGCAAATGATAAATAGCAGCACTTGAATAAACAAGAAGGCGCGAAACTCAGGATCTTTCCAGTAATACTTGGGATGTACGCCACCTGATGCAAATGCAGCAAAGTGCAGTGTGTAATTACATGCAGATATAAGCAGAAAAACCACCGTAATCAGGTTAATCGCGTAACTATCAAAGTATCCGATGCTGGCATCGTGGGTAGAGAAGCCACCAATGGCAATGGTGGAAAAGCTGTGACTGATGGCATCAAATGGCGTCATACCAGCTAACCAAAAAGCCGAAGCACAGGCGATAGTCAGGCTCAAATAGATGTACCAAAGCGCCTTAGCAGTTTCTGCTATGCGCGGCGTCACTTTAGTATCCTTGACTGGACCTGGGATCTCGGCGCGGTAAAGCTGCATACCACCGATGCCAAGTACTGGCAAAATCGCCACCGCTAATACGATGATTCCCATACCGCCGAACCACTGCAGTAACTGTCGATAGAATAGAATCGCTTTAGGTAACTCATCCAAACCAACAATAACGGTCGCCCCGGTCGTCGTGAGAGCAGAAAACGATTCAAAAAACGCATCTGTCACTGAGACGTTCGGATTGTCAGCAATGAGAAAGGGGATCGAGCCTGCACTGCCAAGTACTGTCCAGAATAAGACGACAATAAGAAAGCCATCTCGAGCTTTAAGCTCGTGCTTATACCTGCGGTTTGGGTACCAACAAACGGCCCCACAAAACAGCAGAACAAAAAATGTCGTGACAAAAGGCACACCAGCACCATCTCGATAGATCAGCGCAACGAGTGCTGGCGCAAGCATAGTGACACTAAAGAGTGCGAGCAGTAGCCCGACGATTCGAATAATTGAACGAAATTGCATGGATAAATTGACTAGCGAAGCTGTCCCTGTTGCTTCCTGTTTTTCATTATTGTCCGTCTAGCGGAGTGACAATTGCCTTTGCCCCGCTTTTATTGATGATTGCTTGGGTAAACGCGCTCACTTCTCGAAGCTCAATTTCCACCACTAATACGACCTGATCGCTGTATTCAGCCTCGACTTCTATCGCACCAAATTGCGGCATGATTGATTGTGCGATAGGCATAAACCCATAGTCTAACGTTAGTCTGAGCTTTGTGGTTATTTTTTTCTCAATAGTTTGAAGCAGCTTGAGCGCTTGTTGAACCCCACCCCCATACGCTTTAACCAAGCCGCCTGTACCTAACTTGATTCCACCAGAGTATCGCGTGACCACAGCCGCGATCTCCCCCACCCCAGATCCAGACAGCTGCGCCAGGATTGGTTTGCCTGCTGTTCCGGACGGCTCCCCATCATCACTAAAGCCCCATTTCATTGAATCTTCCGGGCGACCAGCAACAAAGCCCCAACAGTTATGTCTAGCATCAGCGTGTTTAGCTTTGATTTGATCAACAAATGCTTTTGCAGCTTCGATACTTGGCGTGTGCGCTAAATAAGTAATGAATACGCTCTTTTTAATTTCTTCTTCAAATTGAGCGGGCTCTGCTGGAATCAGATAAGGCTTGTCATTCATAGGATTATGGATTCAGGTCTATTTGCCTGAAGTCTATCACGAGTGTGATTTACCCGTCGCATAAGATCTGCCACAGCGCACAATGTTAAACACTTGTTTAAAAAATGTATTGAAATTAAACAATCCACGATCCAAACTAACTTTACTGGTCAAACCAGAACAAAAATAAAACGACTTCCTCGATACCTATTTGCCGAGGTACACGGCGTCGTTGAAATAGGTATACAGACAATCCACGATTGTATGTCATGGAGATAGACAATGATTTACCAAGCCGAAACCCTACAGGTAAAGGAAATACAAGATGGTATTGCAGAGCTAAGCTTCTGCTCTCCAAAATCCGTCAACAAACTCGACCTAGCGACATTAGAATCGCTAGATAAAGCTCTTGATGCGCTCATTGCCCATCAAGGCCTCAAGGGGTTGTTGCTCACTTCAGATAAAGACGCATTCATTGTAGGCGCAGACATTACCGAGTTTTTAGGTCTGTTTGCTAAAACGGATGCCGAGCTCGACCAATGGCTGCAATTTGCTAATAGCATCTTTAACAAATTAGAAGACTTACCCGTTCCGACCATCTCAGTGATCAAAGGCCACGCTCTTGGTGGCGGTTGTGAATGTGTGCTAGCAACAGACATGCGTATTGGTGACAAAACCACCAGCATCGGCCTACCAGAAACGAAACTGGGAATCATGCCGGGCTTTGGTGGTTGTGTACGCTTACCTCGCGTTATTGGCGCAGACAGCGCAATGGAAATCATCACCCAAGGTAAAGCATGCCGAGCTGATGAAGCATTGAAAATTGGCTTACTCGATGCAGTTGTAGAGACTGATGCTTTATACGAATCAGCACTACAAACTCTTAACTCTGCAATTAACGAGAAACTTGACTGGCAAGCACGCCGAGCACAGAAAACATCTCCGCTAACGCTGAGTAAGCTTGAATCAATGATGAGCTTCACCATGGCGAAGGGTCTGGTGGCACAAAAAGCAGGCCCTCACTACCCTGCCCCAATGACAGCCGTTATCACGATTGAAGAAGGTGCTCGCTTTGCACGTAATGAAGCGTTAGACATTGAACGTAAGCACTTCGTGAAATTGGCTAAATCGGAAGAAGCAAAATCACTCGTTGGCCTATTCCTTAATGATCAATACATCAAAGGCATTGCGAAAAAAGCAGCGAAGTCAGCAAGTAAAGACACGCAACGTGCAGCCGTATTAGGTGCAGGTATCATGGGTGGCGGCATTGCTTACCAATCAGCGCTAAAAGGTGTGCCAGTCTTGATGAAAGACATCGCACAAGCGTCGCTCGACCTAGGCATGACTGAAGCATCTAAGCTGCTGAATAAACGCTTATCTCGCGGTCGCATTGATGGCTTTAAGATGGCGGGTATTTTAGCGTCAATCACACCGAGCTTACATTACGCAGGTATTGAAAACTCTGATGTGATTGTTGAAGCTGTCGTTGAAAACCCGAAAGTAAAAGCAGCAGTTTTAAGTGAAGTTGAATCCCATGTCGGTGACGACACCGTTATCACCTCAAACACCTCGACGATTCCTATCAACCTATTGGCAAAATCACTAAAACGCCCAGAAAACTTCTGTGGTATGCACTTCTTCAACCCAGTGCATCGTATGCCTCTTGTTGAGATCATCCGTGGTGAGCACACCTCTGATGAAACCATCAATCGTGTTGTGGCGTATGCTGCGAAAATGGGCAAATCACCAATTGTCGTTAATGACTGCCCAGGGTTCTTCGTTAACCGCGTATTGTTCCCATACTTTGGCGGCTTCAGCATGCTACTTCGTGATGGTGCTGACTTTACGAAAATCGACAAAGTCATGGAGCGTAAGTTTGGCTGGCCGATGGGACCGGCGTACTTGCTTGACGTAGTCGGCATTGATACCGCGCACCACGCACAAGCTGTGGTGGCTGACGGTTTCCCTGAGCGTATGGGTAAACAAGGTCGTGATGCGATTGATGCACTGTTCGAAGCAGACAAATATGGTCAGAAAAATGGTAATGGCTTCTACAGCTACACCATAGATAAAAAAGGTAAGCCGAAGAAAACCTTCTCCGAAGCGATCTTACCGGTACTTGCTGACGTTTGTGCCGATAAGCAGGACTTTGACGATCAGACCATCATTCAACGTATGATGATTCCAATGATTAACGAAGTGGTGCTGTGCCTACAAGAAGGCATCATCGCGACTCCGCAGGAAGCAGATATGGCATTGGTTTATGGTCTTGGTTTCCCTCCATTCCGCGGTGGCGTATTCCGCTATCTAGACAGCGTGGGTATTGCTGAATACGTTGAAATGGCAAAACAACACGCCGAGCTAGGTGCGATGTACCAAGTACCGCAAATGCTGATTGATATGGCGGCGAAAGGTGAAAGCTTTTACGGTGCACAACAGCAAGGTTCTATCTAAGGAGGGATTCTAAAATGACTAATCAAACAAGAAATGTTGTCGTAGTCGATTGTCTACGTACTCCAATGGGTCGCTCTAAAGGTGGTGCTTTCCGTCATACACGAGCAGAAGATCTATCTGCGCGCCTAATGAAAGGCATTCTTGCGCGTAACCCACAAGTGAACCCAAGCGAGATTGAAGACATCTACTGGGGCTGTGTACAGCAAACACTAGAGCAAGGCTTTAACGTTGCACGTAATGCGGCGCTGCTTGCTGGTCTGCCGATTGAAATTGGCGCCGTGACGGTGAACCGCTTGTGTGGCTCATCAATGCAAGCGCTTCACGATGGTACACGTGCCATCATGACTGGCGATGCTGAAATCTGCCTAATTGGTGGTGTTGAGCACATGGGGCATGTGCCAATGAACCACGGTGTAGACTTTCACCCAGGTATGTCAAAGAACGTAGCAAAAGCTGCGGGCATGATGGGCTTAACGGCTGAAATGCTGGGTAAATTACATGGCATTAGCCGTGAGCAACAAGACGAGTTTGCCGCTCGCTCTCACGCTCGTGCGCACGCAGCAACCGTAGAGGGTCGTTTTAAAAACGAAATTCTACCAATTGAAGGCCACGCAGCAGACGGCACACTGTTCACTCTGGATTACGACGAAGTGATTCGCCCTGAAACATCCGTTGAAGGTCTATCTCAACTTCGCCCAGTGTTCGACCCTGCAAACGGTACAGTAACAGCCGGTACATCATCGGCTCTGTCCGATGGTGCATCAGCGATGTTGATCATGAGCGAAGAGAAAGCCAATGAGCTTGGCTTGAATATTCGTGCACGTATTAAAGGCATGGCCATTGCGGGCTGCGATCCTTCTATTATGGGTTACGGTCCTGTACCTGCGACGAAAAAAGCGCTCAAGCGTGCCGGTCTTTCAATTGAAGACATGGATGTGGTTGAGCTAAACGAAGCATTTGCCGCGCAGTCTCTGCCGTGTGCTAAAGACTTAGGCCTGCTTGATGTTATGGATGAGAAGGTCAACCTTAACGGTGGTGCGATAGCATTGGGTCATCCACTAGGCTGTTCTGGTTCACGTATCTCAACAACGTTAATCAACCTAATGGAAGCGAAAGACGCGAAATACGGTCTGGCCACCATGTGTATCGGTTTGGGTCAGGGCATTGCGACAGTATTTGAACGACCATAACAGTTCAAGACGTTGTTGTAGTGATCGAGCCAACAATCATAAGCAAATGAACTAGTACTAAAATTTTTAGTATTACACTTAAGGGCGACAATTGATGTCGCCCTTTGTTTTACATCAAACATGCATGAAGAGCATACATTAAATGCTCAAGTTTCATTTTATTCATAGACAAAGAAGACATACACTTAGACCAGTTGATATCTTGCTGCATGTGACCCAGAGTCATGCTACCGCACAATCGGAGAACCTTATGTTTAATGCTCTAGTTCTAAATCAAGAAGACAAACGTACTATCGCTAACATCGAGCAAATCGATGAAACACAACTGCCTGAAGGCGACGTTCTGATTGACGTTGATTACTCATCGTTAAACTACAAAGACGGTCTTGCGATCACAGGTAAAGGTAAAATCATCCGTAACTTCCCGATGGTGCCAGGTATTGACCTAGCAGGTACGGTAGTAAGCTCAGAAGACGGCCGCTACCAAGCTGGTGACAAAGTTGTTCTTACTGGTTGGGGTGTAGGTGAAAACCATTGGGGCGGTATGTCTCAGCGTGCTCGTCTAAAAGCGGATTGGCTAGTACCACTACCAAAAGGTCTAGACAGCAAGAAAGCAATGATGGTTGGTACTGCTGGTTTCACAGGCATGCTATGTGTTCAAGCACTGCTTGATGCAGGCATCAAACCTGAAAATGGTGAAATCCTTGTAACTGGCGCAAGTGGCGGTGTAGGCTCAGTCGCAGTAACGCTTCTAGCACAGCTTGGCTACAAAGTTGCTGCAGTGACAGGTCGTGTAGAGAAAAATGGCCCGCTACTTGAAAAACTAGGTGCTAGCCGCATCATCGACCGTACTGAATTTGAAGAACCAGCACGTCCGCTTGAAAAACAAGTATGGGCAGGTGCGGTTGATACTGTAGGCAGCAAAGTACTAGCAAAAGTATTGGCGCAAATGGATTACAACAGTGCAGTTGCAGCTTGTGGTCTTGCAGGTGGTTTTGATCTACCAACCACAGTGATGCCGTTCATCCTACGTAATGTTCGCCTACAAGGTGTGGACTCAGTAATGTGCCCAACAGAGAAACGTATCGCTGCATGGGAAAAGCTGGTAGAGCTACTACCAGACAGCTACTTCGAGCAAGCGTGTACTGAAGTTGCTCTTGCTGAAGCACCGAAATATGCAGAAGACATCACCAACGGTCAAGTAACGGGTCGTGTGGTTATCAAGCTATAAACACTGACTCAGTGTAAACAGACGAAGAGCCGGCATTGCTGGCTCTTTTTTGTTAGCAGTTCAGTCCCATATCTTCGATACGTTTAGCTATCAGACGACTACACTCTTCACGCACAATCGTTCTTAACCATTCTTGAGCGGGAGAATGCTCGCAACGCGCATGCCAAATCATCGAGTATTCAAACGGCGTGAATTGGAATGGTAACGGTTTCACCACCAAGTCATAACGCTCGGCAACCAGATACGCCAAATCCGCTGGCACTGTGATGATAATTGGCAAGGTATCCATGATCGCCAATGCGGCTTCTAAATGGTACGCCCGCAGGACCATTTTACGCTTAGGTTTCTCCATCAAAGCTTGTTCGATCAGTGCCTTAACACCATCACTGATGGCGATCATGGCATGTGGATGACTCAGATAATCATCCAAGCTCATTTCTTTATTCGCTAATGGATGCTGTTTTGAAAGCATACACAGCACCCCCACTCGCCCCAACACTTCACTGCGTAGAGGCTCCACCGGGCCTGTCGGGCGACAAATCGCTAAGTCTGCACCTTCATAAGTGAGCTGATCTGATAAACGGTCGTGTTGCAGTGGTAAGAAGTTGAAAGACACGTTTGGCGCTTCTTGGTAAATTCTCGGCAAAGCGAACGGTAAGATCGTTTGCATGGCATAGTCGGTGGTCACGATGTTGAAAGTCTGTACGCATTGCAATGGGTCAAACTCAACCGGAGATAACAACTGACGTAAAGACTCTAATGGTTCGCCCAATGAGCGATCGATCTCTAACGCTTTCTGAGTTGGGATCAAATGCTGTCCCTGACGAGTAAACAGCGGGTCTCCCAATAAGTCGCGTAGACGACCAAGCACACGACTCATTGCCGATTGACTCAAGTTCAGACGTGTTGCCGCCTTACTGACACTGTTTTCTTCTATCAGTACTCGCAACGCAACCAGTAAATTTAAATCTCGGCGATAGATGTCTTCCAGTTCCACGAATTAGCCACTTATTTTGTATGTGTTTGGGTAAATTGTACTCTTTAGGCAAAAAAAATCCCGCCTTTCAGCGGGGAAGCCCAAGAAAAATGGGGATAGTGTCGGAATGAAGTGTCGGTAAAAAATAGGTGAGCGTTATTAAAAGCATTCTGATCCAAGCAAGAAGCGCTAATTTTCTTGCTCAGATGCGCCAGACCATCTGCGCATCTCGATCCAAATCCCAATAATAGTGGCAACCATGCCTACAAGAGGCGTCAAAGAGGTGTCAGCTGGCGTCCTGAGTACCAATGCACAAAACGAGATAAAACACAGCACTGAGTAAATCGTAAGTCTGTCTAACGCTGTTAACATTGCCTCTCCCTTGCCAGTTGTTACCAAATTGTTAATTTAAGGTAAAACAAAAAATTCGGTTTGCCAAGTGGTTATTGAATATTTTTTCAACGAAAGTAAAATTCAACGCTCAGTTAGTTACGAGAATCACACTATGAGCTTTAATCCTGAACTGGCAAACAAGACATTAGAGGCGGAAGGACTGCGCTGCCCAGAGCCAGTGATGATGGTCAGGAAGACAATTCGCAACATGCAGGATGGTGAGATTTTGCTGGTCAAAGCAGACGATCCATCCACGACTCGAGACATTCCGAGTTTCTGCCGCTTTATGGACCACCAATTAGTTGCGGCACAAACGGAGCAAGTTCCGTATCAGTACCTGATCAAGAAAGGATTGGAATAATCTGGTCGAACTAAAAACGGCAGCCAATATTGGCTGCCGTTTGTTTATTCGTCGTATTCGAGTGTGCGAACTTCTGATTGGAGCTTGTTAAGTTGTTTCTTCATTGCCCGCATCTCTTCATGCATAGGAATGATGTGAGCGACACGAATCCACGCTTCTACTGTCAATCCAGTAAGAACGAACGATCCTGCTACAATCGGTAACCACATATCAGTCAGCACCATCGCTAGTAAACACAGCGCTAAACCAAAAGTGAATAAATAACTCTGACTCTTCGGGGACATCCCCATGTAACGTGTAAGCATAAACTTGCCCTCTCGCTATCATTCACACCATTAAACTACCATGACAAGTATGACACTTATATGTCATCCGTCACGCAACGGAACGATTTAGAGTCAGAGTTTGAACTCGCGCAGCACACCACTAATGATTGATAACTCACATCATTTCACGTGCAAAAAATCAGAACAGTACAGCCCCTATTGCCAGAGCAATAAACAAAAATGCGGTGATTTTACGGATCAGCCCTAAAGGCATCTTGTCGGCCGACAATTTACCAATCAGGACCACAGGAACATTCGCCAGCAGCATACCGATTGTGGTACCGATAATCACCAAACTTAACGCATCCGCGTATTGCGCCCCTAAGATGGAAGTGGCGATCTGAGTTTTATCGCCTATCTCCGCAACGAAGAACGCGATAAAGCTGGCAATAAATGGGCCTCGATTAGAAATCTGTTCGTCATCATCCAGTTTGTCCGGGATCAGAACCCAAGCCGCCATCGCGACAAAACTGACCACCAGCACCCACTTTAAAATCTCAGGTGATAGATAGTCTGCGACAACCACACCTAACCATGCAGCCAAAGCGTGGTTGGCGATAGTTGCCAAAAAGATTGCTGCAATAATTGGGATTGGTTTTCGGTAACGACTTGCGAGTAATAGAGATAGCAATTGGGTCTTATCGCCAATTTCTGCTAACGCTACAGTAGTAATTGAAATAGCTAAAACGCTCACGACATGCTCATTGGGGCAGGGATTATTATTTTTAACCGAAGACAAACCTCACGCCCCTACCCCGGTTCGTGATGATTTGTCTAAGGTCTTGCTAAACTTGAAAGGCTTCAAGTCTCGAACGCCATGGTGATTTTGCACCAATTATGTTGACGGACGAACCAGATGAAACAGAAACTTCATCAGGTAAGCTACTCCCCAAAGACAGGCGCAATTCTAGCCACCTTTGTTGCGCTTCTCAAGAGCCAAAGCAGGCAAAAACTCCCTTTTAGGAAAAATACAGCAGATAACGCGGTAAAAATTCATTAAAGGAGAAAATCGCCCACGAATTAATCAAGATTAGCTCTACTCCCATGCTCAATATCTGGTTATACTAGATTGTTAATTTATTCAACCGTAATTACTCTTTATCGCCGTTGTTAGAGTTGAAAAACTCGGCATAGATGACGAATTAACGAGTAACAAGAGAATCGCGCGAACCTGACTTATGCAAAAATACGATATCAAAACCTTCCAGGGAATGATCCTCGCGCTGCAGGATTATTGGGCTCAAAATGGTTGTACCATTGTTCAACCGCTAGATATGGAAGTGGGTGCGGGTACCTCTCACCCAATGACCTGTCTACGAGCGCTTGGCCCAGAGCCAATGTCGACAGCTTACGTACAACCTTCACGTCGTCCTACTGATGGCCGTTACGGTGAAAACCCTAACCGTCTTCAGCACTACTACCAATTCCAAGTAGCGCTAAAACCATCGCCTGACAATATTCAAGAGTTGTACCTTGGCTCCCTTGAAGTTCTTGGTATTGACCCTCTTGTACACGACATCCGTTTCGTAGAAGACAACTGGGAAAACCCAACACTAGGCGCATGGGGTCTGGGCTGGGAAGTTTGGCTAAACGGCATGGAAGTGACCCAGTTTACTTACTTCCAGCAAGTTGGTGGTCTTGAGTGTAAGCCAGTAACTGGTGAAATCACTTACGGTATCGAACGTCTAGCAATGTACATCCAAGAAGTAGACTCTGTTTACGACCTAGTTTGGAACATCGCACCAGACGGCAGCAAAGTGACTTACGGTGATATCTTCCACCAAAACGAAGTAGAGCAATCAACTTACAACTTCGAGCACGCAGACGTTGAATTCCTATTTGGTTTCTTCGAACAGTGTGAAAAAGAGTGTAAAGAACTACTTGAGCTTGAAAAGCCACTGCCACTGCCTGCTTACGAACGCATTCTAAAAGCTGGCCACGCATTCAACCTACTAGATGCGCGTAAAGCGATCTCAGTAACTGAACGCCAACGTTACATCCTACGCATCCGCAACCTGACGAAAGCAGTTGCAGAAGCATACTACGCATCGCGTGAAGCTCTTGGCTTCCCAATGTGTAAGAAAGAACAAGCGTAAGGGGTAGAGTAACATGGCAAAAGAATTTCTAATCGAGCTAGGTACAGAAGAGCTACCACCAACGCAACTTCGCACACTAGCTGAAGCATTCGCAGCAAACTTCGAAGCAGAACTAAAAGGCGCTGAGCTTGCTCACGAAGGCGTGAAATGGTTCGCGGCACCTCGTCGTCTTGCACTTAAAGTCGCAGCACTAGCAGACAGCCAGTCTGACAAAGTTGTTGAAAAACGTGGTCCTGCGGTTTCTGCAGCGTTTGACGCGGAAGGCAACCCAACAAAAGCGGCTCAAGGCTGGGCACGCGGTTGTGGCATCACGGTTGACCAAGCAGAGCGCATGGTTACAAACAAAGGCGAATGGCTACTGTTCAAACAAGAAGTGAAAGGTCAGCCAACGTCTGAGATCGTCGTTGAACTTGCAGCGAAAGCACTAGCAAACCTACCTATCGCAAAACCAATGCGCTGGGGTAACAAAACAACTCAGTTCATCCGTCCAGTTAAGACGCTAACCATGCTAATGGGCAGCGACCTAATCGAAGGCGAGATCCTTGGTGTTGCTTCTGACCGCACTATCCGTGGTCACCGCTTCATGGGTGAGCAAGAGTTTACTATCGATTCTGCTGAGCAATACCCTGCGATCCTAGAAGAGCGCGGTAAAGTAATGGCAGATTACGAGGCGCGTAAAGCAATCATCCTAGCTGACGCACAAAAAGCGGCAGCAGCGGTTGGCGGTATCGCTGACCTAGAAGATGACTTAGTAGAAGAAGTAACGTCTCTGGTTGAATGGCCAGTAGTACTAACAGCGAAGTTTGAAGAAGAGTTCCTAAAAGTGCCTTCTGAAGCGTTGGTTTACACCATGAAGGGTGACCAGAAGTACTTCCCTGTTTACGATGAAAACAAGAAGCTACTACCTAACTTCATCTTCGTATCGAACATCGAATCAAAAGAGCCTCGTTACGTAATCGAAGGTAACGAGAAAGTGGTTCGTCCTCGTCTTGCTGACGCAGAATTCTTCTTCAACACAGACCGTAAGCGTCCGCTTATCGACCGTCTGCCTGAACTAGAGCAAGCGATCTTCCAAAAGCAACTGGGTACGATCAAAGACAAAACAGACCGCATCACAGAGCTTGCTGGCTACATTGCTGAGCAAATCGGTGCTGACGTTGAGAAATCAAAGCGTGCAGGTCTACTAGCAAAATGTGACCTAATGACCTCAATGGTATTCGAATTCACGGATACTCAAGGTGTTATGGGTATGCACTATGCTCGCCACGACGGTGAAGCAGAAGAAGTTGCAGTAGCACTGAACGAGCAATACATGCCTCGTTTCGCAGGTGATGAACTGCCATCTAACGGTGTTTCAACTGCAGTTGCAATGGCAGACAAGCTAGACACTATCGTAGGTATCTTCGGTATTGGTCAAGCGCCTAAAGGCAGCGATCCATTCGCACTACGCCGCGCATCTCTAGGTGTACTACGTATCATCGTTGAATACGGCTACAACCTAGATCTTGTTGACCTAGTAGCGAAAGCGAAGTCACTGTTCGGCGACCGCCTAACCAACGACAACGTTGAACAAGACGTTATCGAGTTTATGCTTGGTCGTTTCCGTGCTTGGTACCAAGACGAAGGCTTCAGTGTAGACATCATTCAAGCAGTTCTAGCTCGTCGTCCGACGAAACCAGCAGACTTCGACCAACGAGTTAAAGCGGTTTCTCACTTCCGTGAACTAGAAGCAGCAGAGTCTCTAGCAGCAGCGAACAAACGTGTAGGTAATATCCTAGCGAAATTCGACGGCGAACTAGCAGCAGACATCGACCTAGCACTTCTACAAGAAGACGCAGAGAAAGCACTAGCAGAAAGCGTTGAAGTAATGACGGAAGCGCTAGAGCCAGCATTTGCTACAGGTAACTACCAAGAAGCCCTAAGCAAGCTAGCTGACCTACGTGAACCAGTTGATGCATTCTTTGATAACGTAATGGTAATGGCAGACGACGAAGCACTTAAGAAGAACCGTCTGACACTACTGAACAACCTGCGTAACCTGTTCCTACAGATCGCAGACATTTCTTTGCTTCAAAAGTAATTCATTACTCTTCGAAGTGATTAAGAAATAAGTAAAAGGGAAGCAGATGCTTCCCTTTTTTGTTGCCTTCAAACCGATGAAGGTGACGCTTATTATTCATTTTGTGAACAAGACTAAAATTTGTAGGGTGAGACGCGTTTAACTTGTTGGTGTAGAGCTCGGATTGTAGAGGCACAGTTTTGCTATAACTGGACTGTTTATTCGGGGGAAGGACACAATGAAAAAAACAATTCTCGCACTCTCTATCGGTCTACTGAGCGCCTGCAGCCAGATACCAGAAAATGCCATCGTATTAAACGTTGGTGATGACACTGCTGTTTTTGAGGAAAACTCACAAGGCTTACTTGTCGCTGAGCAAAAACTCGAAAAAGGCAGTTATACCTTTACCATTGCTGACAGCAAGCAAAGCTGTGGCAGTAGCTTTGCCCTAGCAGAAGAAGATCGCATCAAATTCAATCGTCCATTAAAAATGGATAATTGCGCCACTGATGCACAAATGCCGCTGCGCATCTTCAAAGCCAATACCTATCAATTTACGCTCAATCCAACCACCAACGAACTGACGGTAAAAATTAAACCAAAACAAAGTCAGGACATCACCTACTCTTGCCCTGTCGCAACTGACGCGCCAAAAACCATCAACGTTGCTCAAACCTTTAATGATGGCACTGTCGTTCGTGATGCCTTAACCGGACAAGAAGCCACAGTCACCAATGGCACCGTCACCATGCAACCGGGTCCTATGAGCCAAGGTCTATTGCTGCTAGAAGAAGTTGAACAGCAAGCCGATAAACCTTTCAGCTGGGATAACGCGACGGTGTACTTCGTCATGACCGACCGCTTCTACAATGGCAACCCAGACAACGACAACAGCTACGGTCGCAGCAAAGATGGAAAATACGAGATTGGCACCTTCCACGGTGGTGACTTGGCGGGTCTGACGAAAAAACTCGATTACATCGAATCACTTGGTGTGAATGCTATCTGGATAACCTCACCACTGGAACAAATCCACGGCTGGGTTGGCGGCGGCGATAAAGGCGACTTTAAGCACTACGGCTACCACGGCTACTACCATCAAGACTGGACCAAGCTTGATGCCAACATGGGTACCGAAGATGAACTCAGAACCTTCGTCGATACCGCCCACAAGAAAGGTATCCGCGTGATTTGGGATGTAGTCATGAACCACACAGGTTATGCGACATTAGCAGACATGCAGGAATTCGGCTTTGGTCAGCTTTACCTTGATGACCAAGAAGCCAAAGAAGTCCTCGGTGAAAAATGGACCGACTGGCAGCCAAAATCAGGACAAAGCTGGCACAGCTTCAACGACTACATCAAATACGGTGATAGCGAAGCGTGGGATAAATGGTGGGGCAAAGACTGGATTCGCACCGACATTGGCGACTACGATGCTCCGGGCTACAACGACATCACCATGTCTTTGAACTACCTACCGGATCTAAAAACCGAATCGACTCAGAAAACCGGATTACCAAACTTCTTCCGCAATAAAGACACCAATGCGCAAGATGAGCTGCAAACCCCACGTGAACACCTGATTACCTGGTTATCCGATTGGGTGCGCGACTACGGCATTGATGGCTTCCGTGTCGACACCGCTAAACACGTTGAAATGGAAGCGTGGGCAGAGTTGAAAGCCAGCACCACCCAAGCGCTTGCTCAATGGAAACAAAACAACCCGGACAAAGCCTTGGATGACCTACCTTTCTGGATGACAGGTGAAGTATGGGCACACAGCGTGGTGAAAAGCCCGTATTTCGATAACGGCTTCGACTCCATCATCAACTTCGAGTTCCAATCTGATGTAGCACCAAAAGCGCTGAAGTGTTTCGCTCAACTTGATAATGATTACCGCCGTTATGCAGAACGCATCAATACCGATCCTGAGTTCAACGTGTTGAGCTACCTGTCTTCACACGATACACAACTGTTTTGGTCAGCTCGCAGCCGCAGCTTTGATGACCAAGCACGTGCGGCAAATGCTCTGATGCTGGCTCCGGGTGCAGTACAGATCTATTACGGTGATGAGATAGCTCGTGATTTTGGCATTACTGGTTCAGACGCCCACCAAGGCACACGCTCAGATATGCCATGGGATAAGATTCATGGCGAGCGTGAAGATCTGCTGCAACATTGGCAAAAATTGGGTGAATTCCGTAAACGCCACCCAGCGGTTGCTCAAGGTAAGCACATCACTCGCAATCAAGAAGGTTACTACGCGTTCGAACGCCAATACCAAGACGACAAGGTACTGATTGTTTACACCGGTGAGTAAATCACACTCTCTCCACCAGCAAGGGAAGCATAAGCTTCCCTTTTTTATTGTTCTTTTTGCCATTTAGTCTCGTCCCTCTGGTCTGATGACGCACTTTTTTCTTTTTCGGCTTAATTCACACTTTGCGTTAATTACACATTGAGGTAAGGTCAAGGATTACTCGATAAGCCGATAAAACATCGGCATAAACATACACAAAGCAATCACAATGAATTAGGTATAAGTCAGCATGCAGTTCTCAAAGTTTGGTGAAAAATTTAATCAGTATTCAGGTATTACGCAGTTAATGGACGATTTGAATGATGGTCTGCGCACACCAGGTGCCATCATGCTCGGTGGAGGTAATCCTGCCGCCATTCCTGCCATGCTCGATTACTTTCACCAAGCCAGTGAGGAAATGCTCGCCAGTGGGGAGCTCGTCGCCGCCCTCGCCAACTACGATGGCCCGCAGGGTAAAGACGCGTTCGTCAAAGCGCTAGCTCAGTTATTCCGTGAAACTTACGGCTGGGATATTTCCGAAAAAAACATCAGCCTAACTAACGGTAGCCAAAGTGGCTTTTTCTACTTGTTCAACTTGTTGGCAGGTAAACAGCCAGACGGTTCGCACAAGAAAGTGCTACTGCCTATCGCGCCTGAATACATCGGTTATGGTGATGCTGGCATTGATGAAGATATCTTTATCTCTTACCACCCAGAAATCGAGCTGTTAGATAACGGCCTGTTTAAATACCACGTCGATTTTGAGCAACTCGCCGTCGACGACTCTGTTGCGGCAATCTGCGCGTCTCGCCCAACTAACCCAACGGGTAATGTACTGACAGATGAAGAAGTACGTAAGCTGGACAAGCTAGCACGTGAGAACAACATCCCACTGATCATCGATAACGCCTACGGTCTACCTTTCCCGAACATCATCTTTGAAGATGTCGAACCGTTCTGGAATGAAAACACCATCCTATGCATGAGCCTATCTAAGCTTGGTTTACCGGGCGTGCGTTGTGGCATTGTGATTGCGAGTGAAGAAATCACTCAAGCGTTAACCAATATGAACGGCATCATCAGCCTAGCGCCGGGCAGTGTTGGTCCAGCGCTGGCAAACCATATAATTGGCAAAGGTGATCTGCTTAAACTGAGTTCAGAGGTGATTAAGCCGTTCTACAAGCAAAAATCACAACGTGCGGTTGAACTGCTCCAACAAGCAATTACCGATGAGCGATTCCGCATCCACAAGCCGGAAGGCGCTATCTTCTTGTGGTTATGGTTTGATGAACTGCCAATCACAACAATGGAACTGTACCAACGCTTGAAAGCGCGTGGCGTATTGATTGTCCCTGGTGAATATTTCTTTATTGGTCAGCAAGACGAGTGGGATCACGCGCACCAATGCCTGCGTATGAACTACGTTCAAGATGATGAGATGATGCAAAAAGGCATTGCGATTATCGCTGAAGAAGTGGAAAAGGCTTACCGCGAAGGTAAATAGACGGATTGAACTCAGCCGTTCTTCTCTTTGAAATTACGGCTTTGAAATAGCGGATTTGAAAACCCCCAAACTAAAAAGAGCGCCCATATGGCGCTCTTTCTCATTCTATAACCGGGTGGTTAACTGATTAGTTGTTCTCAATCAGGTTGTTGACACCGATAGCAATCTTACGTGGTTGCATGGCTTCAGGGATTTCACGAACTAAATCGATATGAAGCAGACCGTTTTCCATTGATGCACCCACGACTTTTACGTAATCCGCTAGCTGGAATTTACGTTCAAAATCACGTTCTGCAATACCTTGGTAAACGTAGTTTTTACCTTCTTCTGCTTTACGTTCGCCCTTCACAATCAACATGTTTTCGTTTTGAGTCAGATCGAGCTGTTCTTCAGCAAAGCCAGCAACGGCCATAGTAATACGGTAGTTGTGCTCGTCTTTTTGCTCAATGTTGTATGGAGGGTAACCGCCAGAAGTATTTTTCGCTGTATTCGCTTCCATCAGGTTTAGCAGACGATCAAAGCCAATTGCATTACGGTATAGTGGTGAGAAATCTACATTACGCATAAATCTATCCTCTTAATTAAGCAATAGTCTTAGTTCAGATGAGTTTCATCCTACTGGCGTGTTTATGCAAAAACCAACGCCGAACTAAGAGATTCTTATCATTCCACTGGCCTTGGTTTAGCTCGGAGACATGATATTGAATCTAAAGGTTTAAGTTGTGTGCTAAAACGCCATATCCTCTTCTGAGCGATCTCGTTTTAGCGATTTAAGAGGGCTGGTCTTCTAGTCTCTAGCAAGCCAGTCACCCTCTTCACAACTAGATATAAGGTCGTCAAAAATGACTTTCAAGGGAAAAAATAAAAAATTTTTAAAGCATCCACTATCCCCTTGAACAGCTTAGTTTCTCATCACTTCGCGATCAGTGATAAACAGCCCGCCGTTCTGGAGGGCTCAATCTACACTTTACTTGCGGGAGGATTTACGCGCTTTTACAACGCCCTTTTCTGCCGCCTTTTCCTGCTTTAGTTTGCGCTTTTCTTTTAGACTCAACTGCGGTTGTTTCTTTTCTTTCTTACTCATGACTTCACCTCTATTTATTGGCACAACAGACAACCACACAGCATTTTCTGAGCTGGTGGTTGCGATTGATGAACAATTTCAGTAATCACAAAGCAGCGTCGCTGATTAAAAATTTCCACTTCGAGCGCATCATTTTTAGCTCGACCTAATAGTCGAGACCCCAAATAAGAATCGACCGCGAGCATACCTGTCATGGGTTGCCCCTTGCGCGAGCTGACCAATGTCATGCGATATTGATAGGCGCGTTCAACATCCACTAAGCGAACCGTGTCCCCAACCGCAATACGAGTTCGGTTACGGCAATGGGCTTGTTGCTCGCAGGTTTCAAATAGCGATAACAACCTTAGTGGTGATTGATAGGTTAAAAAGCGACTGGTTAACCACCAAGTTCGCAGCGCCAAGCAGTACGCTGAGAACCAGCGTTCAAACATGATTATTTCCTTCTTAATGCCTTGTCTTACAAATAAATTCAGTGCATTGAACCGGAAGTGCATCACTTCCGGCTTAGTTCAGGAAAGTCATCACCATTTTCTTAGTCTCCTTATTCATCAGCTCTTCAGCACTATAGCGAGCAGAAAAAAGAAAGCAAAAACGCTCAAGCGAACAAAATGGCGAGAAAAAAAGAAAACAGAAATAAAATGGCAGGCTTGATCGGGTTGTTGGCAGTTAGTACCAGAAAAACATCCGCTTTAGCAGAAAGTGGCGATTTTAGCTGGTGGTAAAACAAAAAAAGCAGCGATTTCTCGCTGCTTTTTACTATCACGAACAGTGTCGTTATACGTCTAGGTTCGCTACTTTCAGTGCGTTCTCTTCGATGAAGTTACGACGAGGTTCTACTTGGTCACCCATTAGCGTAGTGAACAGTTGATCTGCGCCTACCGCATCTTCAATCGTTACCTGCATCATACGACGAGTTTCTGGGTCCATGGTGGTTTCCCAAAGTTGGTCTGGGTTCATCTCACCTAGACCTTTGTAGCGCTGACGGCTTAAGCCACGCATTGACTCTTTCACTAACCAGTCAAGCGCTTCTGCAAAGTTTGCCACTGGCATAGTACGCTCACCACGTTTGATGTACGCGCCTTCTTCCAGAAGTCCATCAAGTGCTTCTGATAGATCAGCCAACTTGCCGTACTCTTTCGAGTTTAGGAAGTCGATGCTAATTGCATGTTCGTGCGTCACGCCGTGAGTACGAACCACAATCTTAGGCAAGTTTAAGCCTAGCTCTTCGTGCTGCTCAACTTCGTAGCTGTACTGGCTTGCACCCACTTCTTTCGCATTCAGCTGTTCAATAAGCTGCTTCGTCCACGCTTCCACAACTGATGCGTCATGGCATTGCTCTGGCGTTAGGCGAGGAGTGTAAATCAACTCGTTTACCAAAGCACTTGGGTAACGACGGCTCATACGTTCCGCCAGTTTAATACCCGCATTGTACTGTTGAACAAGCTTCTCTAGTGCTTCACCAGCCAATGCTGGTGCTTCTGCGTTTACGTGTAGCGATGCATTGTCCAGAGCCAATGATACTTGGTATTGGTTCATCGCTTCTTCATCTTTGATGTACTGCTCTTGTTTGCCTTTTTTCACTTTGTATAGTGGTGGCTGAGCGATGTACACATAGCCACGCTCGATAAGCTCTGGCATTTGACGGTAGAAGAAGGTCAACAGTAGCGTACGGATGTGCGAACCATCGACATCGGCATCGGTCATGATGATGATGTTGTGGTAACGAAGCTTGTCCGGGTTGTACTCGTCACGACCGATACCACAACCTAGTGCGGTGATCAGTGTTGCTACTTCTTGAGAAGATAGCATCTTGTCGAAACGTGCTTTTTCTACGTTAAGAATCTTACCTTTTAGCGGTAGGATTGCTTGGTTCTTACGGTTACGGCCTTGTTTTGCGGAGCCGCCTGCCGAATCACCCTCCACTATGTATAGTTCAGAGAGTGCCGGATCTTTTTCCTGACAGTCTGCAAGTTTACCTGGAAGGCCAGCTAGGTCTAGTGCACCTTTACGGCGCGTCATTTCACGAGCTTTACGCGCTGCTTCACGAGCACGTGCTGCATCGATGATTTTCGAACAAACCATCTTCGCTTCTGTCGGGTTCTCAATCAAGAACTCAGACAGTTTTTCACCCATTGCAGACTCAACAGCTGATTTCACTTCAGAAGAAACCAGTTTGTCTTTTGTTTGGCTTGAGAACTTAGGATCAGGCACTTTCACCGAAACAACCGCAGTTAGACCTTCACGCGCATCGTCGCCTGAAGTCGCTGTTTTCGCTTTCTTCGAGAAACCTTCTTTATCCATAAAGCTGTTCAATGTACGTGTTAGCGCAGCACGGAAACCAGCAAGGTGAGTACCACCATCACGCTGTGGGATATTGTTGGTAAAGCAGAAGATGTTCTCTTGGAAACCATCGTTCCATTGCATCGCCACTTCAACTGAAATGCCGTCTTCACGCTCAGAGTTAAAGTGGAAGATTTTTTCGATGATTGGCGTTTTGTTGGTGTTTAGGTGATCAACGAACGCTTGAATACCACCTTCATACATGAAGTGATCATGTTTGTCCGCTTCACGTTCATCAACCAATTTGATCGACACACCAGAGTTCAGGAATGACAGTTCACGCAGGCGTTTCGCCAGAATGTCATAGTGGAACTCAGTGTTAGAGAACGTTTCGGCACTTGGCCAGAAACGAATTTGTGTACCGGTTTTATCCGTATCACCCACAACGGCTAGTGGCGCTTGAGGCTCACCATGGCGGTAGGTTTGCGTATGGATATGGCCACCACGATGAATCGTTAGCTCAACTTTCTCTGATAGTGCGTTTACTACTGAAACACCTACCCCGTGAAGACCACCCGATACTTTGTATGAGTTATCGTCGAACTTACCACCCGCGTGAAGAACCGTCATGATTACTTCTGCTGCAGAGACATTTTCCTCTGAGTGGATTTCTGTTG
Source organism: Vibrio sp. 811 (assembly GCF_033339195.1). Taxonomy (NCBI): domain Bacteria; kingdom Pseudomonadati; phylum Pseudomonadota; class Gammaproteobacteria; order Vibrionales; family Vibrionaceae; genus Vibrio; species Vibrio sp. 811. The sequence goes on along the minus strand of NZ_JAWOUB010000016.1, from coordinate 86,738 downwards.
GAATGCCACGACCATCATCGCTAACGGAAACCGAGTTATCCTCATGAATTGTCACAACGATGTCTTTACAGTGACCTGCCAACGCTTCATCAATTGAGTTATCCACCACCTCGAAAACCATGTGGTGAAGGCCGGTGCCGTCGTCCGTATCGCCGATGTACATTCCTGGACGCTTACGTACCGCATCCAGACCCTTCAGTACCTTAATACTCGATGAATCGTAATTTTCAGACATGAGTTTCTCTCTTCTAGTTTGACTCTATCCTGCCATGTTCCACATGAAACAATTTACCGTTATCGTCCAACATATCGGCGATTTGGCTTTCAGTGATAGAGCTTACAAATACTTGTGCGCCCGTCTCTTTTAAGCAGTCAGCAAGACGCTTGCGACGTTGGCTATCTAATTCCGACGCGAAGTCATCAATTAGGTAAATGCATTGTTTACCGGCCATCTCTGTCAGGTGTTGCCCTTGCGCTACACGCAATGCACACACCATGAGTTTTAATTGACCGCGTGACAGAACATCTTCAACGGGCGTTCCGTTCACTTTAATGCGCAAATCAGCTTTGTTTGGGCCACTAAAGGTGTATCCCAATGCCTGATCACGCTCAAAATTCTTTTCTAGTATCTCGTGGTATGGAGTGTCTTTATCCCAGCCACGATAATACTTCAATTGGATCTCAAATTCTGGCAAAAATGTCTGACAGATAGTTTCTGCGACAGTTTTCATCTGCTCGATGTAACTTGCTCGCCATTGGCTGATGTTTTCAGCCAATCCTGCCATTTCCTGATCCCAATAACTGAGCTCACGATAACTATTGGCGGTTTTCAACAACGCGTTGCGCTGCTTGTTCAGGCGCTTGAACCTTCCCCATGCTTGATAAAAAGCGGGCTCGGTATGAAACACGCCCCAATCAATAAACGCACGACGATGTTTAGGGCCATCTGTCAGTAAATCAAACCCTTCTGGGTGTATCAACTGCAGAGGCAGAACTTGTGCCAACTGCGCTAATTTTTGTCCAGATTGACCGCCTATTTTAACCTCTGTTGAACCATCACGCTGCTTATTAATGCCGATCGGTAGCTCAAATTGATCCGAGTTCAAAAAACGACCATGAACAAACAATTCATCACAGTCATTTTGAATCACTCGGCCAGTCAATGAACTTTTGAACGACCGACCATGTCCTAACAAATACACGGCTTCTAAGACACTGGTTTTGCCACTGCCATTAGGACCAATAAGAAAGTTAAAGCCTGCTGATAATTTAATATCACAGGCTTTAATATTGCGAAATTGCTGAATAATAAGGCGAGAAAGAGGCATTCGTTCGCTTACAGACGAATTGGCATCACCACATACATGGCACTGTCGTCATCGGCATTTTCAATCAAAGCACTGGCATTAGCATCCGACATCGACACGCGTACATTTTCACAACGTAAAGTGTTCAGCACATCAAGAACGTAACTGACGTTAAAGCCAATTTCGATGGCATCACCTTCAAAGCTGACATCGAGCATTTCTTCTGCTTCTTCTTGCTCTGGGTTGTTAGCGGTAATGCGCATTTCCGTATCCGCCAGATTAACGCGCACACCACGGAATTTTTCATTGGATAGAATCGCAGCACGTGAGAAGGCTTGGCGCAACTCGTCACAACTTGCTATCAGTGTCTTATTGGTGCTCTGAGGCAATACACGGCGGTAGTCAGGGAAACGACCATCAACCAACTTAGAGGTAAAAGTAAAGTTATTCACCTCAGCACGAACATTGGAGCTACCGATCTGAAGTACTACAGGCTGCTCTGGCGCATCCATCAACTTTACTAATTCTTGCACACCTTTGCGTGGCACGATGATTTGCTTCTGCGCAAAGTCTGCACCTAGCTGAGTTTGCGATACCGCCATACGGTGGCCGTCCGTCGCCACGCTGCGTAACGTGGTGCCGTCAATTTCAAACAACATGCCGTTGAGGTAGTAACGAACGTCTTGATTCGCCATCGAGAACTGAGTTTTGTCGATCAGCGTACGTAGATCGGCTTGGCTCAGTGATACTTCCACTTCGCTTTGCCAGTCTTCAATATTAGGGAAATCGTTCGCAGGAAGCGTTGCCAATGAGAAACGGCTGCGACCAGAGCGAACTTGTACGCGATCACCTTCTAATACAAATGTGATGATCGCATCGTCCGGTAAACCACGGCAGATATCGAGAAACTTACGCGAAGGAACGGTAATGCTGCCCGCTTCAAAATCACCTTCTAGCGTCACTTTGCTTACTAACTCTACTTCAAGATCGGTTGCCGTCATCGACAATACGTTCTCTTCTACTTTAAGAAGTAGGTTACCCAGGATTGGCAGAGTTGGTCGGCCACCTAAAGCGCCCGAAACCTGCTGTAGCGGTTTGATTAAATGACTACGTTCAATGGTAAATTTCATGCTTGGCTCTTTACGCTGTCAGCTCAATAAATGATTTGCTTAGAATACCGTTATTCTAACCGATTACGAAGACAGGGTGCGAATCAAGTTAGAGTAATCTTCTTTAATGTCGTGGCTCTCTTCACGCAGCTGCTCAATCTTGCGACAAGCATGAAGTACGGTCGTATGATCTCGGCCCCCAAACGCATCGCCAATTTCAGGCAAGCTATGGTTGGTTAGTTCTTTTGCTAACGCCATAGCCAGCTGACGAGGACGCGCTACAGAACGAGAACGACGCTTAGACAGCAAGTCCGCTACTTTAATCTTGTAGTATTCCGCCACGGTCTTTTGAATGTTATCGATCGTCACCAGCTTCTCTTGTAGAGCAAGCAGATCGCGCAGCGCTTCACGAACAAAATCAATCGTAATTGGACGGCCAGTAAAGTTCGCGTTCGCAATAACACGGTTCAGTGCACCTTCTAGCTCACGAACGTTCGAACGCAGACGCTTGGCAATGAAGAATGCCACTTCATCAGCAAGGTGGATTTGGTGATCTTCAGCTTTTTTCATCAAGATCGCCACACGCGTTTCAAGCTCAGGCGGCTCGATCGCAACAGTAAGACCCCAACCAAAGCGAGATTTAAGACGATCTTCAACGCCATTAATTTCTTTAGGATAACGGTCAGACGTTAGAATGATCTGCTGATTACCTTCCAATAGTGCGTTGAAGGTATGGAAGAATTCTTCTTGTGAACGTTCTTTATTAGCAAAGAATTGGATGTCATCGATAAGGAGCGCATCCACGCTGCGGTAGTAGCGTTTGAATTCTTCAATCGCATTGTTTTGCAGCGCTTTCACCATGTCTTGCACAAAACGTTCTGAGTGCATGTAGACCACTTTTGCGTTCGGGTTGTTATCCACAATCGCGTTACCCACCGCATGCAATAAGTGGGTTTTACCCAAACCCGTGCCGCCGTATAGGAATAGTGGGTTGTAAGCTGCACCTGGGTTATCCGATACCTGACGCGCCGCAGCCAAACCCAGTTGGTTCGACTTACCTTCAACAAAGTTATCGAACTTGTGTTTTGGGTTCATGTTTGAGCGGTGATTGATAGCCGCAATCGCTTGAGCGTCGTCATCCCAGGTTTTGTGTACTGGCTTACGCGCCTGTAATTGCGCAGGTGCAGATGACTCGGCAGCCACATCTGCAGGCGTACGTGTCGGCGCTGGTTTTGGTGCAGAGACAGGTCGGCTCCCCACTTCAAAACGTAAGTTAGGAATATCGCCACCGCAGTATTCCTGCAGTAAGCGAGTAATATTGTTCAGATACTTATCACGCACCCAGTCCAACACAAAGCGGTTTGGCGCGAATAGAGTGAGAGTATTGTCATTGAGCTCCGCTTGTAGCGGACGAACCCACATGCTGAATTCTGTAGCTGGTAGCTCTTCTTGAAGCTGCTGCAAACATTGCAGCCAAAGCGAAGATGACACGGTGCCCCCACTGAGTAATTGAATTATCGGAAAAGACTGGCAATTTTACCTGTTGATAACCAAGATCGCCAGCGATTGCTCGACGATCCAGTGAATAAGATCCAAGTTATTCACAATTATTTCTGCAAACTTGATGAGATCAACACACCTTGCCCCAAATTTGCCCACATAACGATCCACAATTGGGCAAAATTCACAAGATCGAGCGATTGGTGATAAGTCTGTGTATTATTTTATTCCCAATGCTGATTTTGTCGATCATTTCGCTAGGTTCAGTTCGCATTTTCGTCACATTTAACATTCTTCTTCTATTATCTAATAACTCACAGGTCTAGGTTATTGCTCTTGGTTATTTATTTAATTGAGCTAACTAACAGTAGTATTTCCAACCATAAAATTATGGAGATGTATTATGAAAAACTGGATTAAGGTTGCCGTTGCAGCCATTGCACTGTCGGCAGCAACCGTACAAGCCGCTACTGAAGTCAAAGTTGGTATGTCAGGTCGCTACTTCCCGTTTACTTTTGTAAAGCAAGACAAGCTACAAGGCTTTGAAGTCGACATGTGGGATGAAATCGGTAAACGTAACGATTACAAAATCGAATACGTAACAGCCAACTTCTCTGGTTTATTTGGTCTTTTAGAAACCGGTCGTATCGATACGATCTCCAACCAAATCACCATGACTGATGAGCGTAAAGCTAAATACCTATTTGCTGACCCTTACGTTGTAGATGGCGCACAAATTACCGTGCGTAAAGGCAACGACAGCATCAAAGGTGTTGACGATCTTGCGGGCAAAACCGTTGCGGTCAACCTAGGCTCTAACTTTGAGCAACTACTGCGTCAATACGACAAAGACGGCAAGATCAACATTAAAACGTACGACACAGGTATCGAACATGACGTGGCGCTCGGTCGTGCAGACGCGTTTGTAATGGATCGTCTTTCTGCGTTAGAGCTGATTAAGAAAACTGGCCTTCCTCTGGAATTGGCAGGTGAACCGTTTGAGACCATTCAAAACGCATGGCCTTTCGTTGACAACGAGAAAGGTCGTAAGCTGCAAGAAGAAGTAAACAAAGCACTGGCTGAGATGCGCGCAGATGGTACAGTAGAGAAAATTTCCGTGAAGTGGTTTGGCGCTGACATCACGAAATAAGAACTCTTTGTACTTTAGGCCGCAAAGTGGTATCACTCTCGGACTAAAATAAACTTACGTAAAGGTGGAACTTGTTTTCCACCTTTTCTTTTCTCTAGCCTTTAGGTAAGCCGTATGGGATTTGACTTTAATTACATGTTGGAACTGTTGCCGATATTGCTGAAATATCTTGGCACAACCATGGAAATGGCGACATGGGGATTGGTGTTTTCGCTGATTTTATCCGTCATTTTAGCCAATATTCGCGTATTTAAACTGCCAGTTCTGGATCAATTAAGCCAACTGTACATCAGCTTCTTCCGTGGCACCCCACTGTTGGTTCAGCTTTTCCTGCTTTACTACGGCTTACCGCAAATTTTTCCATTGATGGTCGGTATCGACGCCTTTTCAGCAGCGGTTATCGGTTTAACGCTGCACTTTGCCGCTTATATGGCGGAAAGTATTCGTGCCGCCATTATTGGTATTGATCGCAGCCAAATGGAAGCGAGCTTATCGGTCGGTATGACGACATCCCAAGCAATGCGCCGAGTGATTTTACCTCAAGCAACGCGTGTCGCACTGCCTTCATTGATGAACTATTTCATCGATATGATCAAGTCAACGTCTCTCGCTTTCACGCTTGGTGTGGCCGAAATCATGGCGAAAGCACAGATGGAAGCCTCATCAAGTTTCCGTTTCTTTGAAGCTTTCCTTGCGGTTGCTCTTATTTACTGGGGAGTGGTGGTGATTCTGACTCGCGTACAAATCTGGGCAGAAGCAAAACTGAATAAGGCGTACGTACGATGATTAAGTTAGAAAATATTCACAAACGTTTTGGTGAGACTGAAGTGCTGAAAGGCATCGACCTCGATATTAAGCAAGGTGAGATCATCGTGATTATCGGCTCAAGTGGCACGGGTAAATCAACCTTGCTGCGTACGGTGAACTTTCTAGAACAAGCAGATGAAGGTCGTATCACGATAGATGACATCTCCGTTGATACTCAAAAACACACTAAAGCCGAAGTATTAGCGCTGCGTCGTCGAACTGGCTTTGTGTTCCAAAACTATGCCCTGTTTGCCCACATGAATGCGCGCCAGAACATTGCCGAAGGTCTAGTGACCGTTCGAGGCTGGAAAAAAGCCGATGCTCTCAAACGAGCGCAACAAATTCTGGATGACATCGGCCTTGGGGATAAAGGCGATAGTTATCCAGCGGCATTATCTGGCGGCCAACAACAACGCGTGGGTATCGGCCGAGCGATGGCGCTGCAACCAGAACTGCTGTTGTTTGACGAACCAACTTCTGCGCTGGATCCTGAATGGGTCGGTGAAGTTCTCTCATTAATGAAGAAGTTAGCTAATCAGCATCAAACCATGCTGGTGGTGACGCACGAGATGCAATTCGCGAAAGAAGTAGCTGATAGAGTGATCTTCATGGCGGAAGGCAATATCGTTGAGCAAGGTTCTCCACAGGATATCTTCGATAATCCACAAGATCCTCGTTTGAAAAAATTCCTTAACCAAGTAGGAATAGAGTAACGATCAAGCATCAGGATCGATTGATCCTTGAGATTTTACTCACACTACGTATAATCGCCCGGCCGGAATTTCGTACTCATTGAGTCATTGACACATTATGTGAGTGTGATTACAATTCCGCCTCTTTGTTGAGAGGCGTCGGTTGTCCTTCTCTATATAAAGAGCTTCTTTATATAAGAAAGCAAATACCCACGCCGGGTTTAACAAGAACCTAAAACTACTGATCAGTAAAGGTAATTATCATGAAACGCACTTTTCAACCTACAGTTCTAAAGCGCAAGCGTACTCACGGCTTCCGTGCTCGCATGGCAACTAAGAACGGTCGTAAAGTTATCAACGCACGTCGTGCAAAAGGCCGTGCGCGCCTATCAAAATAATCGCTAGTTTATTTTGAACACGTACGCGTTTAATCGGGAGTTACGTTTGTTAACTCCCGAGCATTATCAAAACGTCTTCCAGCAAGCTCATCGAGCTGGCTCGCCTCATTTCACCATCATTGCTCGCAATAACAAACTTTCTCACCCACGATTAGGTTTAGCGGTTCCCAAAAAGCAAATCAAAACGGCTGTCGGTCGTAACCGATTTAAGCGTTTGGCTCGTGAAAGCTTTCGTAACAATCAACATCAGCTTCCAAACAAAGATTTTGTTGTGATTGCGAAGAAAAGCGCGCAAGATTTAAGCAATGAGGAAATTTTTAAGTTGTTTGATAAGCTATGGCAACGCCTGTCTCGCCCTTCACGTGGATAGCCATTGGGCTCGTTTATCTGTATCGCTGGTTTATCAGCCCTTTGATTGGTCCTCGTTGCCGGTTCACACCAACCTGTTCCACTTACGCGCTAGAAGCTTTGAGAGCTCACGGTTTTGTAAAAGGATGTTGGTTATCAGGCAAACGTCTATTAAAATGCCACCCTTTGAATGAAGGGGGGTATGACCCCGTTCCACCAGTCCAAAAACAAGACAGAGATAACTAACGATGGATTCTCAACGTAATATCCTGCTCATCGGTTTGGCCCTGGTTTCTTTTTTGCTGTTTCAACAATGGCAAGTTGCAAAGAATCCAGAACCTCAAGCAGTTGAACAGGCTCAATCAAGCAGCACTCTACCTGCACCATCTTTTGCTGATGAACTTGACCCAGTTCCTGGTCAACAGCAAGCTTCTGCAAAAACTATCACAGTAACGACTGATGTTTTAACTCTGTCGATCGACACCGTTGGTGGCGATGTGGTACATGCCAACCTTAACGAATACTCTGCTGAGTTAGATTCATCAGATTCCTTTGTTCTGCTTAAAGACGCTCAAGGTCACCAATTTATCGCTCAAAGCGGTCTAGTGGGTCCTCAAGGTATCGACTTGAGCAGCACAAATCGCCCTCACTACAACGTAAGTGCAGACAGCTTCACAATGGCTGACGGTCAAGATGAACTTCGCGTTCCGATGACATTCACTGCAAACGGCATCGAATACACCAAAACTTACATCTTTAAACGCGGCAGCTACGCGCTTAATGTTGAATACGATGTAGTGAACAACTCAGGCAACAACGCAACATTTGGTATGTACGCTCACCTACGTCAAAACCTAATGGACGATGGTGGTAGCATCACAATGCCTACTTACCGTGGTGGCGCATACTCAACAGAAGATACGCGTTACAAGAAGTACAGCTTTGATGATATGCAGGATCGCAACCTGTCTCTTAACCTAGCCGATGGCCAAGGTTGGGCAGCAATGATTCAGCACTACTTTGCCGCAGCTTGGATTCCACGTAACGAACCAGGTACTAACCTATACACTCGTGTAATTGGCAACCTAGGAGACATCGGCGTTCGTATGCCAAACAAAACTATCGCAACAGGCGATCAGGCTAAGTTTGAAGCAACACTTTGGGTTGGTCCAAAACTGCAAGATGAAATGGCAGAAGTGGCACCTAACCTAGACCTAGTAGTGGACTACGGCTGGTTATGGTTCATTGCGAAGCCTCTTCATATGTTGCTTTCATTCATCCAGAGCTTTGTTGGTAACTGGGGTGTGGCAATCATCTGTCTGACCTTCATCGTTCGTGGTGCAATGTACCCACTAACAAAAGCGCAATACACGTCTATGGCGAAAATGCGCATGCTACAGCCTAAGATGCAAGCAATGCGTGAGCGTATCGGTGATGACCGTCAGCGCATGAGCCAAGAAATGATGGAACTGTACAAGAAAGAGAAAGTGAACCCACTAGGTGGTTGTCTACCTCTTATCCTACAGATGCCTATTTTCATCGCACTATACTGGGCGCTAATGGAATCGGTAGAGCTACGTCACTCACCATTCTTCGGTTGGATTCATGACCTTTCAGCGCAGGACCCTTACTACATCCTGCCGCTATTGATGGGTGCGTCTATGTTCCTAATCCAGAAGATGAGCCCGACAACGGTAACGGATCCAATGCAGCAGAAGATCATGACCTTTATGCCGGTTATGTTTACCTTCTTCTTCTTGTTCTTCCCATCAGGTCTCGTTCTGTACTGGTTGGTGTCGAACATCGTAACGCTTATCCAGCAAACTCTGATCTACAAAGGATTAGAGAAAAAAGGCTTACACAGCAAGTAACCTTTTAGGAAATGATTGAGAAAGGCGGCCAAAAGGTCGCCTTTTTGTTTTTGGCTGATTACAATTCAGCTAATTAATTGTGATGGCTCCCTAGGTATCTTCCCTATAGCCCAGCTCAAAAGGCAAAATTATGACTACAGATACGATTGTCGCTCAAGCGACCGCGCCTGGTCGTGGCGGTGTCGGTATTATTCGAGTTTCTGGCCCTAAAGCCAACCAAGTGGCGTTAGAAGTCACTGGCAAAACACTAAAGCCCCGCTACGCAGAGTACCTGCCGTTTAAGTCAGAAGATGGCACTGTGCTTGATCAGGGCATCGCACTGTACTTCCCTAACCCGCACTCATTTACAGGTGAAGACGTACTTGAGCTGCAAGGCCATGGCGGCCCTGTCGTGATGGATATGCTGATAAAACGCATTCTAGGTATAGATGGTATTCGAGCTGCTCGCCCTGGTGAGTTCTCTGAACGCGCATTTCTGAACGATAAACTCGACCTCGCTCAAGCCGAAGCGATTGCAGACCTCATTGATGCCAGTTCTGAAGAAGCAGCAAAATCGGCGCTGCAATCCTTACAGGGCGCATTTTCAGGCCGTATTAATACCTTAGTTGAGTCGCTGATTCATTTGCGTATCTATGTTGAAGCAGCCATCGACTTCCCTGAAGAAGAGATCGACTTTTTGGCCGACGGTAAAGTGGCTGGTGACCTACAAGCCATCATCGACAACCTAGATGCGGTGCGCAAAGAAGCTAACCAAGGCGCTATTATGCGTGAAGGGATGAAAGTCGTGATTGCGGGTCGTCCAAATGCGGGCAAATCAAGCCTGCTGAACGCACTATCGGGTAAAGAATCTGCAATCGTAACCGACATCGCAGGAACCACGCGTGATGTACTGCGTGAGCACATCCATATTGATGGCATGCCACTACACATCATTGATACAGCAGGTTTGCGTGATGCTTCCGATGAAGTAGAGAAAATCGGTATCGAACGTGCGTGGGATGAAATAGCCCAAGCAGACCGCGTGTTGTTCATGGTGGATGGCACAACAACCGATGCCACCGATCCGAAAGATATCTGGCCAGATTTTGTGGATCGCCTACCAGACAACATTGGTATAACTGTGATCCGTAATAAAGCGGATCAAACGGGTGAAGATATGGGGATCTGCCACGTCAATAACCCTACCCTTATCCGTTTGTCAGCGAAGACTGGTGCAGGGGTTGAAGCTCTGCGAGATCATCTCAAGGAGTGTATGGGCTTCTCTGGCAACAGTGAAGGTGGGTTTATGGCTCGTCGTCGTCATCTCGATGCATTAGAACGTGCCGCACAGCACCTTCAAATAGGCCAGGAGCAGCTTGAAGGCTATATGGCAGGTGAAATATTGGCTGAAGAGCTACGCATCACCCAACAACATCTCAATGAGATTACCGGTGAGTTCAGTTCTGACGACTTACTGGGACGAATCTTCTCTTCATTCTGTATCGGGAAGTAAAGTGGGCAAATAACGGAAAACAACAGCAAGCAACGGTAGATAATACACTGATTTTATTAGATCGTCATTTGCCGTTTGTTTCCATCCGTTGCCGTTAATTGCCAAATCTAGTCCCCAGTTGGTCCCCAATGACATGATAAATGCCGTATTGGGGACCAATTGGGGACAAACATGAAAATTTTCATTGAAAAACGGACACTTAAAGCAGATGGAACGCGAACATTGCGTCTCATTTATGACCACGGTTATACCAGTAAATCAAACGGATCTCGTCAGAGAAAACGTGAATACGAAGTGCTAGATCTGTTTATCTATGACAAACCCAAAACACCAGCTCAGCGAAAACATAACAAAGAGCACCTTCTCCTAGCCGAAACTATTAAGAGTAAACGACTGGTTGAGTGGCAATCTCAGAAGCATGGTTTTGAGGATCGAACCAAGCGCTCAGCTAGCTTCATTGATTACTTTCAACGGCAAATTGACATAAAAGAACAAACCACCTCAACCTCCAACCATTCGATCTGGCTTTCAGCTCGTAAGCATCTGCTGCTCTACTGCGGAAATCATGATCTTAGTTTTGATGAGCTGGATAAAGACTGGTTAGACGGGTTTAAGTATTACCTAACCAATGAAGCGAAAACCAAAAGTGATACACCGCTATCTCGCAACACACAAAGCTCCTACTTCAATAAAGTTCGAGCGGCGATCAACGAAGCACATCGAGAAGGTATTATTCGCGATAACCCGCTTTCACAAGTGACCAGTATCAAAGCGAAAACGACTAAGCGGGTTTATTTAACACTGGATGAGGTCAACGCGTTAGCTCACACAGAATGTCGCTACCCAGTCCTTAAACGTGCGTTTTTGTTCTCATGTGCAACGGGGATGCGTTGGTGCGATATCCATCGACTTACTTGGTCAGAAATAGAGACATTCAATAATCACAAACGAATTATCTTCGACCAGGTCAAACTCTCTCACGGCGATGCTAAGAGCCTTCAGTATTTAGACATACCAAAGTCAGCAGAATCACTTTTGGGTAGCCCCAAAGCCTCTCACGAGCGCGTATTCAAGGGATTAAAATACTCTTCTTATATAAATGTAGAACTGCTTAGATGGGCTCTGGCTGCTGGAATAAGTAAGCACGTTACATTCCATGCAGGTCGTCATACCTTTGCTGTAATTCAGCTTAGCCGAGGAATCGATATATACGCAGTATCGAAGCTGCTCGGTCATAGCGAACTTAAGACAACAGAGATCTACGCTGACATCATTGAACAACGCAGGATGGAAGCCATGCTGACATTCCCTGATATTTTTGCTTCTGGAAAGGATTCAGCGGCCTGATGAGGCCGCTGCGATAACGGTATTACTTACGAGAAGTGGTGGCGATATAGTTTGCTGCCCTTTTTTCTATCTCATGGCGAGATGAAACACGCTGCTCCTCAACCCAACTAATGATGGCTTGGCGCTCAAATCGGAGGTGTTTGCCAAGCTTAAAGTAAGGGATCTCTGCCGAGCTCGTTAGCTTATAAAGCTGGTTGGTTGATAAACCCAGCAAGGCTGCACATTCATCAACGGTTAGAATGTCCTTTCCAAGGAGCTCCACCTTTTGTTGCTGCAAACGCTGCTCCAGAACAGCGCGCTCAACACGATCTATTTTGGCGAGAATGGATTGAAGAAGAACTTGCTCGTTGGTTGTCATCTTATCCCCTCCTCACCCATTGGAATGTCTCTGGGAAGAGTGGGAAAACTGGGAAGTACACTATTCATCAATACCCATCTCCTTCAACTCAGAGAGGATCTTTTCCGGCCAGAAGGCGAAAAAACGATGATCAAACTCAGTACCGTTTCTCTTCTCGATAATCCGAAGTGTTCCTCTACGATCTTCATTGGTTTCAAACCACCCTTTGTGAATCAAAGGGCTCAATTGACTCTTGTATTGACGCCGCAGTCGTAGCTGCTTAACAAACTCTTGTTTGTGGATAAGCCACTGGACGTCATCACCATCCTGCCGCCAATAACCAAACTTTGAAGATCTGCTCGTACAGAATTCAGGAAGCTTATTTTCCCAATGGCTAATGGCTTGTTTCAAAGCACTTAACACCTCATACGTTTCTTGATTATGCTGGTGCCCTCTGTGAGATAACCAGCGGCTAAAAACGCTATATACGGAATACAGCGACTCTTCTTCAGACCATGGCACTAACTGGTTTCGTGATGCAACAGACAACGCAACACCAACCAGGACAAAGCGCTTCAAGACCCGATGAACCTGGCCGGAATAATTGCTTTTAGACCAATGCTGCCTCAGCGTTTCGATTTCACGCTGTAAAACGACTTCCAGATCGGGCTTATCTGAAATAAGCGTCATCCAAGCCGTGAACAAAGTGCCAAAGTACTTTTGAGTCTGCTTTTCTAAGTGCTCGGCAAACTGAGATGGTGAGGAAAAGCGGTGTAGATCCGCAAAACAGCCAAAGCGCTCTTCGGCAGGAATTTCGATTACTCGAATGAGCTGACCTGCTTTCACTTGATAACCTGAGGACTCCATCAGCTCTGTCAGGCCAATCTCTCCATTACTCAAGGTCAACGTCCGCCAGTTGGCAATATTCGCCAAGCCGCCTGTCTCCGTTGCTCGCAACTTCCCACATCCGTTGACGATTTGATAAGCCGCAGAACTGGCTTCTTCCGCAGAGCACAACCCTAGCTCATCTAACACAAGCAGCATGTCATGATGTTCCGATGCAACCGCCTCAATACCGTTAGCGGTTGTTTTCCAAGACTTGATATAAGACTTATCAGCATAAACAGACGCCGCAACAAACGATGTGACAGATTTCCCCGACGAAGACGGCCCCATGATATGGAATGCCGCACTTTCCATCCCTACTGGCTTGAGAAGCGGTGCGGCCAACGCAACTCCAATAGAAAATATGAGCAAGGGGTTACCGACCAACAATGAACCGACTTCACTTTGCCATTCCGCTAAGCTGCCTTCTGCCAAACAGAGTGAATCAGCCATACCACCAGAAAAGTAGTAAGACTCATCTGACCGTCCGAAACTTTTCTCCGGAGTAACGAACACCTTGTCATGCCAACCTGTTCTTGTGACACAAAAGGCCGTTTCCGCCGCTCTGAGCTCTTCCCGCAAATAGCGCTGGACCACACTCCATGCAGTTTGCTCAGGCTCCAGCCAAAAACCGGTATCGAACAATTCATCTCTTAACTGATAGTTAGTACCTCCCATGATCTTTCTGGCTGGCACTATCATTCTGATCATCTGCCTGTCCATATTGATGATTTCAATACAAGCACTGAACCCTGACTTCCGATCAGGTGAACGCGTTCTAGCAAGAACCTTGACCGAAGAGCTCAACGAACGCCAGCCTCGCTCACGGCAAAAATGCTGTAGTTGATCATGGTGATGACGAAACTTCATATGACCTCCCTATCACAGGCTCAACAGCCACTTCTGCACATCTTCAAGGCGAAATCTCACACTTCGAGCGCCAGGTGATAGTGTGACTGGTGTAGGAAAGGAACCGTTTTTTACATAGCGGCGAATCGTCGCTTGGGATAGTTGCGTTAGTTTGCAAACTTCTTGATAGCTTAATAGCTGATTTGATTGTTTTTGTTCGGTCATAACTACTCCTGACAGTTAATGGATCATCAAGACATAGTTTGCAGGGTGAGCAACACAAAGGCGCGCGGTGCTCAGGCCCAAAATGGGCAGATTTAGCAGAAAATATACCTATAAAATTTTTATTTAGGGTTACAGAAGCAGATAATGGTGCGGTAATGTGATTAGGCATTGCTTCATCGCTATTCTTCAAGCCACAAAGCGCTATGCGTTAAGCTATTCACCATAGTTAACACATAGTGACTAGAGGCTCACTTTCGCATGTGAAAGTGGAGTTTTTTATAACTAATGTCAAACATATCTGATTAGTTGGGCAAACCCGTTAGCGATAAAGCTAAAATATCTATTGGCTCTACAAACTGGAATCACGACTAAAAGATGGATTTTCAACTATTTAAGCAACTTGTCAATCAGGTTCATATAGGGAAGCAACTTCCCGACGCGGTATACCTGCATAGAGATGCAATAAGCGAGCTTCCAGACGCACTAAAAAAGTTCGTACCGGCGGTTGCTCAAGCGGTCAACTTACCGGACAACCAATGGAACCTCATTAAGCTGTTTAAAAAGGAATTCCGTTTATCGCTGTTGAACTACCCGACCTTTTATACCGACTCCTACCCAGCGTTAGAGCAGAGCCTGAATGTAGATCTGAGCAAACTTAGTCATAAAGTGACTTGCTATCGCTCTTCAGAAAATCCACCGATCCTGCATCGAAAAGAGACGATGATTCTACCAGGCAGCGACCATTTTGAGCTCTTCACCGCGCTAACTAAAGAAGGGGAGATGGCGGGCCTATACGAGAACACCCGCACTATTGGCTTCAAACAGTCGTGGTTAAATTTGATCCAAAAAAAGGGATACCAGTTAGTCGATGGGAGGCTACTGAAAGCCGAACCGGATGCATTGAGTGATACTCAACAAGAGCCTGGGATAGATCGCCACAAAACCGCTATTGTACGCCATGAGCTATCAAGCCCAATGAAGACATTGGCGAAGCAAGGTTACCTAGATGGACGGTTTTCTATTTTCGATTACGGATGTGGTCGAGGGGATGACCTGAGAGAGCTTGAAGCACACGGGCTTGATGCGTTGGGCTGGGACCCGGTTTTCTCGCCTGATAACGATAAAGTCAATTCGGACATTGTGAACTTGGGGTTTGTCCTAAATGTTATCGAAGACCAAGATGAACGTCTTGAAGCACTATTGAGCGCTTGGGAGCTCGCCAACAAAATTCTGGTCGTCTCTGTCATGCTGGCTAATGATTCGTACATTGCGCAGTTTCAGCCCTATAAAGATGGGGTGATTACGACAAGAAATACATTCCAAAAATACTACGCACAATCAGAATTCAAAGGGTACCTAGAACGTTCTTTGCAAGAAGACGCGATTGCCGTTGCACCGGGCATCTTCTACATATTCAAAGATAAGCTAGAAGAACAACGTTACCTCCAAAGTAAGTACCAGCGGCACCATACTTGGCATCAACTGACATCGCCTCAGCCTATAGAGAGTAAAGATAAAGCCAAGTTGGTCATTAGCCAAAACAGCACTCTGTTTGATGATTTTTGGAACGTCTGTCTGGCACTTGGCCGGGTACCGGCGAATGACGAATTTAACCGTTCTGAAGAAGTGAGAAGTCTAATTGGTTCGCATAAAAAAGTGTTTGGTTTACTTCAGGAAATGTTCGATACCCGGGAATTTGCCAATGCAGAGAAATCCCGAAAAGAGGACCTACTTGTCTATTTCTCTATGGGGTTATTTGACAAGCGGAAACCCTACACACAACAGCCTGAAAGCCTAAAGCGTGATATTAAAGCCTTGTTTGATGATTATCGTACGGCCAATAATCTCGCGACCGATCTGCTTTTTGCGATCGCAGATACGGAGCTTATTGGAGAGCAGTGTGTCAAAGCTCACCATCAATTACCAGCAAGCATCCTCAACGAAGGACACTCTCTAATTTTCCACAAGAGCTATATAGAAAAGTTACCGCTTCTTTTACGCGTTTATGTTGGTGCAGCATTGCAGATGTACGGTGAGCTCGATGACGCCATTGACTTGATCAAAATACATATCAACTCTGGAAAGC
Source organism: Vibrio sp. 811 (assembly GCF_033339195.1). Taxonomy (NCBI): domain Bacteria; kingdom Pseudomonadati; phylum Pseudomonadota; class Gammaproteobacteria; order Vibrionales; family Vibrionaceae; genus Vibrio; species Vibrio sp. 811. The sequence continues at coordinate 70,335 of NZ_JAWOUB010000016.1, read as the reverse complement.
TTACCTTGACTCAATACGATGATTTCGAAAAATCAGTCCCGTATTTAGTCGAAAGAACAAAAATAAAGATGGCAGATCAAGATATCGATTTTTTTGACTATGTAGATGAACAGCGCCGCCCACCCTTACTCAATAAACACTTGTTGCTTGATAAACAGAGTGAGCAGTATGAAAAGCAAAAGAGCTTCGATCTTCGACTATCAAAGCTCTTAGGGACAACGCCAACAATTGAAGTCATTTTGCACCGACAAATGTACGAAGAGCGCTTGCTTCAAGCAGGAAAAACTGTCTCTGGCTTTAGGCTCAACTCTCGCTGAGCTGGTATGGTGGAAGGCTGATGCGATAAGTGCGTCGTGCAATATCTTCGGGCATACCTATCGCAGTCAGGACATGTGAAGCCACATTTGAGAGCGCATTACACGCAGAACCTTGAGAAATCAGCCAAGGGTACTCGCTCGTAAAGCGCTTCACTTCTTCATCAGAGTGGAATGTAACACTCCACGTCGACGGTACTACGGACGGTCCGCCGTTCCTTGTAAAATCAAACTGCGCCATGACATCGAGAAATTGCTTTTCAAAAGAGCCTGATTTGGTTGGATACGATTCTACCGCCGCTGCGAGCCCGACTATCAACGGAGTAGGGGAGGTGCCGCCTCGTAACCCTGCTTCTTGGCCGCCGCCGTGGATCAGTGGGACGAGCTCAGAGTCTCTAGCATCTCGTACGTAAAGAGCGCCTATGCCTTTCGGGCCGTAGATTTTGTGGCCTGATAACGAGAGCATGTCGATATCCATATCGTCTACGTCGATAGCACACTTGCAAAAGCTCTGTGCTGCGTCAGTGTGAAAGGGGATATTGTGCTCAAAAGCTATAGTACCAAACTCTTCAATGGGTTGAATAGTCCCAAGCTCATTGTTGACGTGATGGATAGAAATCAGAATTGTGTTACTTCGTATTTTTTCTTCGAGAGACGACGACGATATGCGGCCATTCTTATCTGGCGCTAGATAAGTCACTTCGAAACCGATTGACTCGAGAAAAGCACAAGTATTGAGAATACACTTGTGCTCAATCTCTGAAGTAATGATGTGGCCTTTGCTCTCTAGATGTTTGAATGCGACCCCTTTCAGAGCAAGGTTGTTCGCTTCGCTCGCTCCACTGGTAAAAATAATCTCGCTCGGGAGCGCACCTATCTTCTCAGCAATAGACTCTCTTGCTTCTTGGATTGCCTGAGCGCTGGCCCGCCCCGCTTGGTGAGCCGATGAGGCGTTCGCAAACTTTTCGTTCTGCCAAGGTTTCATGGCATCTAAAACACGCTGAGACACTGGTGTAGAAGCGGCGTAGTCATAGTAATTATCCATTTTCAACCAAGTACTCTAATGTCTGGTTAAATAAAATATTAGTCACTAACGATTCACCAATATTATTCATAATCCAACTATCAATGTGCTTCAAACCACTATTGCAATATCCTTCAAAAATACCAATAGCATCTCTTAAGTTCTCATTTTTGAGTATATCCAGAGACGGTTCTTTAGCTAGCGCAATAAGATATATATAAGCGTCATGACCTGTCGTTGCATAGGTATCGAGCAGAATTGGAGTTGTGTTTACTTTAGACCCAAGTGGTTGAAAGTCATCTAATTGATAACCAACTAATGCCGCAAAAACCATCAGTTCTTTTACTGTACTAAAGACTCGAGTATCACTTTTCGCCCCTTTTGTTGAGCAAAACCGCTCTTCCAACGCTTCAAAGCGAACATCCCGGCGTACCGATAACTTACGCCAATCAATTATTTCAGCCATGAACAGGGATCTCCTCAATGGTTACCTTATCAAAATCACTACCAAAGCGTACAACGTCATAGTCATTACCTTTTACAGTAAGTTTTGTAGGATACTGCCCTTTAAACTCTTCTTCAGTCAACACTGTATGCTGAACGAGGTTATATTCCTTACCAATTTTATGACGAATTCCCTTGTCAGTATGTGCTTCTGTCCACTGAGCCTGAGAGAACATAAAGATTGATTGCTCTACTTTGTTCGCAATGTAACTGACAAGCTCTCGACCATTATCAGGACCAATAAACGCTAGAATGGAGTCTGCAATAAAAGGAGCCACAGTACCTGGAGTAAGCAAGTGCTGCTTGTTATTCGCACGATCTTTCGAGAATTCAATCAACGCAACAATAAACGAAATAGATAACATCGCTTGATAACCATTACCCGCAGCCACTCGCTTACCTTCTCTATCCACGATAGCCCATGTAAAGCTTCCTCCCTTGACGCTAGTATCTTTTTTAACTGTATAACCATTAAAAGCAACTTGGCTAAATAAAGATTGCATCTTGTTCAAGAGGATCTGGTCAACACCTTGCTGCGAAGAGCTAATAGCCTCCTCATATAACTCTATTATCTTGTCTGTTGCGAGAATCAAGTTACGAACTTTATGAGCTTTAGGTTGAGTTGCTGACAGGCTAGTTACTCTGCGATCAATATCTTTAATATCAATCTCTTTTTTACGAACGCTCTGCTCCATTTGTAGGATCTGACGGTTTAGTTGATCGCACCTTGATTTAGCTAAATCTTTACCACGTTCGATAACCTTAATGTCATCAATGTCAGAATCAACAATAGTATGACTTAAGTCCTTTATACTATTTTCAAGCTCCTGTATGACGTCTTCGCGGTCATCAATATCCGCTAATAACTTTTCCATACTAACTTTCGGCAATTGCTGGTTACAAAGCGTGTCTTGTAGCTTGACAGCTAATTCCCAGCGACGCTTAAGCTCAGGATCGACGGCGTGTTTACCAAGCTCTTCTAAAAGCCGAGCTGCCGAACTATCCTCTCCAACGTGCGTACCACAGATACATTCGTTATTATCCATAATTTCACGTAGCAGTTGCTTATCCACCGTATAACGAAGTGACTTATTTAGTTCTGCTGTATTAATGCTTGAAAGGTCTATCGAGGCAAGTTTTTTGCCAAATGTAGATAATGCCCAATCAGGTGTGTTGGTTATTTTCTCTGTTAATAGTTGCTTATATTGTCGTTGGTAATCATTCAACAATCTTTCTTGTTTTTCGCGCAATTTAATTTTTTCTTCAATAGATGTCTTATCAAAGCGAGTAAGTTTAGATAGCTGAATCTCATACTCTTTTTCTGCACTTTCTAACTCTCTTTGCTTCTGTGCAAGCAGAGTATTCTCTCGGTCTAAGTTTGAAATTAAAGTATCTTTGTTTGATAACAATATTTCTATTTCATTATTTGTATCATACTGCTTTAATTCTCTTTGATAACTTGTCTTTACTGCACTTAAGTGTTTTAAAGTTGTTTGCGCAACCGTTAAACCCAACACTTTATCAATAGCATCTTTGATGTGAGAGAAATCATTTTGACTACTTAAAGTACCAGTACCTTCACCTTGATAGAAAAAATACTGAGACATCTCTTTTGGTAAGACCGTATTTATTAGCGTATTCGGGTTATCCTCAGCTTTTTCCGCATAGCAGCCATTTTCAATTTCGTACACATGCAAGTTACTACTAGTACTATTTTTCACTCTAACTCTTCGAACTTCAAATAAGCGATTCTGGTGTTCGAGTTGCACAGAAACACTAAAGGTATTTTTACCTTGTTCCGCAGCATGTTTGTTCAGAAGGTTTTTAGAATCGAGTAAGTTTTCAGTGGTTTCTTCATAAAGACACCAGCGAAGAGCATTTAGCAACGCTGTTTTCCCACCATTATTTTCACCATGAATTAGCGTAACTCCGCGCTCTGGATCTACAGCAAAGTCGATAGATTGCTTACCATAGAATTGACGGAAGTTATTAATCTCTAGTTTTATTAGTTTCATTTACGATATCTTCTGCATTGACGTCAATTATGTCTTTGATCTTTTGAATGTGACGAGATTGCACTAAGTCTCCATAGTACAGCTCCTTCTCAAACTGCATTATCTGGAGTGCGGCTTTATGAACCGCTGACTTATTTGAATAATCCTGATGAGCAATCTGTGTATCCTTATCAACTTCTTTTAATAAAGCTTTAAATGCATTAAGGTCCATCAATAGATTCCTAATTCAATGATTCTTTTATCAATTTCTTTCGAGTTAATAGCTGTTAATTTAAAGTCTTCTACTCTTTCCAACTCCGCCCGACGTAGATTCTGACTAAAGTTATTTACTACACCTGGTAACGGGAGAACAACAAAGTCCACAATCAAGGCTTCATGCTTACCTGCTGCTTTTCGAAGAACACGGCCTCTTCTCTGGACATATTGTCTTGGATTGCGCGTACTAGCTAAGATAAACGCGCTTTGACACACCGGAACATCGATACCTTCATCCAATACTTTCATGGCCACTAAAGCATCAATCCTTTGCTCTTTGAAGCTATTCATAATCCTACTTCGCTCTGACGCTGTCTCTTGAGAAGTGAATTTGGAAACCTTACAGCCATATTCATGTAGACAATTGGTGACCTTAGTTATATAGGGCGTACTATCTCCTGGTGCTGAACCTTCTCCCACATAGATTAAAGAGTGTATTAATGATAGCTCTGGATGTTTTTTCAAATAGGAGATTAATGCTGGCAGTTTACCTGAGCTAGTTGCTAGAATCCTTGCTCTTGCTCCACACATATTAGTTAACATCGACTGCTCATCAATGGATAACCTTGTAGACTTTGCCCTCAAAATTAACTTTTGAATTTTAGCTGAATACTCTTCGTACTGCTGTTGCTCTTCTTCATTAAGATACACAGGAACAAGCTCATAACGGTAGGGGGCGAGTATACCGTCCTTAATAGCATCACTTAGCGAGTACTCACTAATGATACCTTTAAAGTATGAAAGTAAATTCTGTCTGATTGTATCAGGGAATGGCGCTCCTTCGATCTCATCATCATCGGTGCGAAAGGGGGTGGCCGATAACCCTATTCGATAACGCGCTGGAGGCAAGGCATCAAAATAGTTTTGACTACCGAGATGATGGCATTCATCACCAATTAACAAAATATCTTCAGGTGATACTTTAGCGATTTTTGACTGAAACAATTCCGATGAGAGGGTCTTGTTGACGACAATAACACAGATAAAATCTAAAGTTCCGGTTCGAAAACGCAGAAGTTTTTTATCCAATGCAGAAGTCCACTTATCAGAGCCATCGTAACATTGAACGGGAGCAATGTTGAAAGGCGCTAATTCTTTTACCCATTGATTGGCTAGTTCAATGTACGGGACGCTAATTATTGCAAAAGTTGCATCACCATTCTTGTGACGCTCTTCATACAACTCTACCAGTGCAGATATGGATGTGAATGTCTTACCTGAGCCAGTGGCCAATTTGAACAAGCCATTAAAGTCTGCTTTACGCCAACTATTTATAGCCTCGATTTGATGAGGAAATAACTCAAATGCTCTCCCCTTAACCATCAATGGCTTACGTGGGGTCTTAGCTTCAATATTTAACTTAGCTAACTTCTGTTCCGACTTAGGGAAACTATAGGAGAAGAAAGGCTTAGTAGTTTTGGCTCGATAAGAGACTGGAAACAGCTCCCTACTTAATGCGTCAAGGTCAACACCAGATTGAATTTTTTGATAAGCCTCTGAATCAATAGAAACAACTTTTGCTCGCTTCTTGGTATCACTCCACAGCGCATTAAAATTATCCACTTCAACTTTGCCATAATCAGCAAAAGATTCACGCCAACTGAAAAAAAGTGAAACTTCCTCAGAGTTATATTTAGACAATCCAGCCAGGGTTTCATTTGCTGATCCACTGAATACAACAATTTCATCCTGCTGATAAAAGATCCCTATTTTTTTGTGGAACATGCCTTGATGAGTGAAGGCAAACTTAATCTCAAGTAGCCCTTTCGCCACCATATATGTCAATAGCTTCAGATTCATTTCGTCACTACTAAGCAATAAGTCAGCTAATTGAAGAGACTTTGTTTTACAAGGATTTGATACTCCCTCCATCACTGCCTCATACTCATTGTCAGACAATGGGTCACCAATGATAAGGCGCATCTTACCTTCAGAATGAATAAACTGCTCCAGTCCTTGTGCTGCTGAAACTAGAACATCAGCTGAAAAATAACCTACAGCTCTATCATAGCGATTTGCACAAGAGAGCAAGGGAATATGTACACACTCCAGTATACTTTCTTCATCGGTGTCATACTTAGCTTGAAGTCCAAGAGCTGAAAACTGCATGATTACTCCCAATCAAGCCATTGAGTAAGATTTCGCCATGCGTTAGTCAGCAGTAATACACCTCGTTCATCAATATGTTGCTTCGTCCATTCATCCGCAAACGTAATATCTGCAAATTTTTTTTCTAGCATTAATATTGAAGCATTACGCTTAGATTCATTAGAAATTTGGCTCTCTGCCAATAAGATATCATCAATATTGTCGATCGAATCATTGGATAAAGATTGGAGTAGATGTTGTTTGAGATTGTACCAAGACGGTGGATTCGTGCTGGAAACCCCATTGCGAGCATCAATTAATACGTTACCGATCTTGTTGTACTCTTCTGGGTTAGCAATTTCATCATCACCCCACCCTTCAGTAGAACCACCGTTAAATACCTTCTTAATAGCGTCTTTACCAGAAAGTAGCTCCCACATTATAGTGGTCAGAAAGTCAGTACTCGGTTTATTTGAAATCTCATGATGGATACCGTTAAGCTCGATGCCATGCATACCAGCTAAGAGCAACATTTTAATACTCTTCGGCTTGGTTAGAATCTGTTGTTTAGAACAGATATCAAGCCACTTTTCATCAACATCCTCTTTCGGAGAGCCTTTTGAACTGATCTTTGCTTCTAGCTCTTCCCGAAAAAAACGCTTAATAATATCGGCATTAAATCGATCAGACGTCAGAGGCCCGCTACCCAATTGATACCCTTTTTGGTCTAGACTCACACCGCGTTCATGTAACTTTTTATAAACAGCATCAATTCCATCAGCTCCACCACTCATCGCACGCCAAAGTACGCTAAATGCAGTTACAGCCTTAAGCACTTTTGCAAAGTCGGAATACTCTGTACCGGTTACTCCAAACTTTTCATCAGCTAATATAAATTGTACCAATAGGCTTTGAACAATGTCATGTTTCATATCTACGAGGTAACGTAAACATAGATTTGAAATATCCTGCTCGTTAGACTCTACTAGATTTCCGACACTAGGTACCGCAGCCTGCCAATGATCGAATAGGAAATCAGCAGTTGTTGCAAGTTGGGTTAAATACTCGTCTTTAAAATGACAGTTTTCATAGCTTTTCAGCATTGCATCACGTTGATCTCTTAAGCTCGTAACTTTTACTTTTCCTTGATATGCGCGAACAAAGGCAAGTATCAGAGCTTTAGTTTTAAGGTTTTTTTCTTTACTTTTGATGATGCCTTCAAAGCGCTCCGTGATGGAGTTGAGAATATCCATTGACGCTTCAATTTCTTCTTCGGGTGTCCCATTTTTTCGCTGGGCTCCGATGTGTTCAATTACCTTAGGAACAAACGTTTCAATAGCAGTAAGAGGTTCCCCTGTTGTATTCAAAGCCTCAAACATATCGAATGCATAAGATTCATTATTAACTTCAACATAAGTAAGGCAAACGCGGTGAAGCAAAAACTTTGCAAACGCAGCTATGTAAATAACTTCTGCGACTTTAGCGTGCGAATCAGATGCCCTTGCTAAATCCTTATCAATAGGAAAGTCTAAACATATATCTAACGTTTCAATATCGACCAACTCGCTGATGTTGATTTTCTCTTCTGTTTCGCCCTCTGGAGACTTAAATTGAAAGCCCTTTTGTACGCAGTCAAGCTGCTTTCTTATCTCCTCGACGTTTTTCACTACACGTTTAGCAGAGGTACTCATCAATGACAGGTTTAAAGGCTCAAACACCGAGCTATCGCGTTGTTCAACGATATGACGCTGATAAGCTGACAATAATTCAGATATAGGGCTCTCATATTGAGCCTTCTTCTCACTTCGGCCCCAACAATCGACCTGTGAACGAATAATTTTAGGAAGGTATTTATATACTTCGTGTTCCGCTGTCGTCTCTACAACCGTATTTGAGGTATCAATTTCCAGCTGAGAGACTACCTGCCGTAATTCATCGAGAACATCTTTGATTTCTTCATCTTGTTCCAAATGTATCGCTTTCTTCAAACTCGGTAAAAGCATTCTCAATCTTTCATTCAGACAAAGAATAATAAGAATCAGAGTAGAAAGGCGCTGTTGACCATCAATGATAAGTTTGATGTGAGTAGGTTTATCCCTTTTGACTAAGGGATAAATAGTCAGAGCAGAACTATCGTCCACACTCAAGATAGACCCAAGGAAAATAATCGCATCAGGCGACTCTAGAAGGTTTCTAAATACATTCTCACAATCAGAAAACAAATCTCTAATGTGGCTCTCTTCCCATGAGTATGGTCTCTGATAAGCAGGCATATAAAAGCCCGTATTTTTGCGTTCACAGATGACATCAAAAACTGATTGAGGCTCTGCTTTAAAAATGTCTAGAGACTTTTGCATAGATGCTTTTCCTAGGTAACTGATATACTGAACAAATATGCTACTTATAGCACTAAAACTAAGTAAATTCTATGGTTCTAGTATTGTACACTTACCATTCGGTTGCATATAAAGATCACGTATTATATCTATTCGATACTATAACCTTCTGATACAATAATTTCTCCGCTTGGATAAAATCTCCAATTCAGCAGCAAGGTAAGTACATTGAACATCGAATCTACGACACTGAAATTCTCCGGACATCAAACTTTCCCTATCCGTTACGGGTGGATTTACAAGATTATTCAAGAAGTTGTAAAAGGTGAATCCCTTTCTAGTAAGTCGAACATCGAACAACAGATGCAATCGATGGGCATGGGGAAAAATATGGTGCTGTCTGTTCGACACTGGATCCGTGCGCTGAACTTGGTGGTTTGTATCGATAGCAAAGAACAGATTTTTCAACTGACACCGCTTGCAGAGCAGCTGTTTACGGACAAAAACGGTCATACCGCGTATGATGAATACCTCGATAAAATAGGCACAACTTGGCTCCTGCATTGGTTGCTACAATCGATTGAACCTACTAAAGCTGAGCTTAACGCTTCTAGATTTTTATTTAATTATTTCAATGGAATAAAAGTAAAGAAAGACTCCTTAGCGACTGAAATCAAAGACGCACTGGCGAATCACGAAAAAGAACTCACAGAAGCAACACTGAATAAAGACATTGATTGTCTTTTACAAATGTATGCACACAAATCGTTGCAGGCCAACAAAGTCAACGAAGACAGCTTTGCCTCTCCGTTTACGGAACTCGGTCTATTAAAACAAGAAGACGCTAAAAGCTACATTGCGGAGCTTAATCGACGTCCATCTTTGCCCGTCGAAATTTTTACCTTTGCACTGATTGATTACATGCAGAAAAAACATAAGGGTAGCAAGGTCAACACCTTATCTTTTGACGCATTGTTAAATGACGTAGGATCCCCAGGCCGGGTATTCCGTCTATCTTCCGCAGGGCTGAGTGATAAACTGGATCAAGTAGAAACACTCACTGACGGCAAAATTGCTTGGACCGATACTCAAGGCTTAAGACAAGTGCAGCACTCTTTTAACAGCATCGATAACATAGACCCAAGCCAGTACCTTAAACACTACTACCAATCAGAGGAAAAATAAGCGTGACTCTCAGTAAACAATACTCTATCGCTACACGCCACCAACGTTCTACCCGTATCGATAGTGACTTGAGCGCCGATTTCTTTCCTGGCTTGGTTTACCACGGAACAGCACAAGCTTCCTTAGAGACGCTCTTTCGCCAATACGGCCAAACCGGACAAAGCGCTTACACATTAACAGGCGCTTACGGTTCAGGTAAATCAACGGTGGCGCTGCTCATGGCTGGTCTATTGCATTCTGACTCGGATATCCGAAGTGCTGCTATCAACACCATAAATGCAGAGTCAAAATCGCTATTAGAAGAGAGCGCACCATACCAAAAAGGGTGGTTACAAATACGTGCAGTCGGCGGCGTCAGTGGCCCTGTCGAATCTTTTTGGAATGCAACACTGAGAGCGCTTGAGGAGCACCCTAATACACACAACGCAAAGGTGCTAAACAAGTACCGTAAAGCCAGTGTTGAGAGTGATAGTGAACTGATTAGCTCTTGGAAAGCCCTCTTTGATGATGTCGCGCCTCATGTTGATGGCGTACTGATCATTGCCGATGAGATGGGGAAAAGCTTAGAGTTTATCAACCGAAACGGTGGTGATTTACACTTATTTCAAGACATTGCTGAAGAGCTCTCTCGCATTGATACTCCGGTCATTTTCTTAGGCTTGCTACATCAAGCATTCAGTGAGTATGCAAAAGAGCGCGGTACTAAGCTACAGGATGAATGGGCCAAAATTCAAGGCCGCTTCAGCGATATTCTGTACAATGTATCGACCGATGAAACGGTCGCGCTGATCAGTAACTCGATCAAAACAACGTCACCACACCGTAGTGGTGATGAGCTCGTCCAACGCGTACTCTCAGCACTTGAAGACAAACAGCAGCGTAAAGAGTTACTACTCACGCGCCTAGAGCAATGTGTCCCACTTCACCCATTAACGGCATTGTTACTAGGGCCTATAGCTAAGAGGCGCTTTAGTCAAAACGAACGCAGTACATTCGGCTTCTTGAATTCGCACGAGCAATTCAGCTTTCAACTTTTTTTACAACAAACAAGTGACCAAAACGCTCGATACGATCTTAGCAATCTATGGGATTATCTTGAAGCTAACATGGAACACGCCATATTGGGTTCACCCGATGGACATGGGTGGGCAACCGCGGCGGACGCGCTAAGAAAAGCTTTCAAACAAGATTTTTCTCCACGATGCATTGCATTACTTAAAGCGATATCTTTAATTACTCTGTTTGGTAAATCTGCCAACCTCACGGCAACGGAGAGCGTACTCCTTACAGCAACAGAGATCATCGATAAAAAGCAGCTAAAAGAATGCTTACAACAGCTCAAAGAAGCCTCATGCATCGTCTTTAGAAAGCACTTATCATCTTGGGTCGTGTTTGAAGGTTCAGATCTCGATATTGCAGGCTTAGTGGAAGAGAAAATAGAACAACTGCATAACAGCCACGAAGCTGTTGAGCGCATTAACTTTAGTTCCCAAGTAATTGCAAAAGGCCACTATCACGAATTTGGTACATTGAGATGGGCGGCTCAAACCGTAGCGATGCAACTCAATTATATCGATATGCCGACCCTTATTGGATCTCGAAGTGGCGAGTTTGCGAACTTCTTGTTATTGCTCAAAGAAGAGCCAGAAGATCGTCTACTTGAACTGACACGCAATGATAAATCATTAATGATCGCATGTGCACCTAACGCGAATGAAATAATAAATTTAGCCAATGAAAAGTACGTCCTGGAGCTCATCAAAAGTGACAAGAGCACTGGTGCAGCGCTGACGCACGACAAGGTTGCTCGAGAAGAACATAGAGCACGCTTGTTTAACGCTCAGTCGGCTTTAGATGCGGCATTGACTACCGCCTTCAATAACGCGCGATGGATACACAATGGCGAGATCTACGGTAAGGAAACGATGAGTGAAATCGCCACATTTGCCGCTGACAGAATATTCCATAAAACCCCGAGAATTCTTAACGAGCTGGTTAACCGTAACAAACTCTCTGGTACGGCGGTTTCCGCTTTGAAAAAACTGCTTGAAGCGATGCTTGACGAAGAAGATCGAGAGGATTTAGGCATTGAGGGGTTCCCACCAGAGAAATCCATGTATATCAGCTGCTTAAAAAATACTAACATTCACTCAGCTGAAGGGGAAAAGGGGCAGCATTGGTTTAGAGATCACCTAGACAAAAATTTAAATGCTGTGTTCGCCGCTGCGGAAAAACGCCTAAAAGATCGCAAGGGCAACGAGGTCGATTTATCTGAAATCGCGGAGCTTTGGGCAAATGCGCCTTTTGGTTTAACAAAGGGTGTCATCCCGATCTTTTTGCTAGCGTTCTTGAAATCGATGGGTGAACAAATCGCCTTTTACGAGAAAGATATGTCTGGTGAATTTGCCTTTATTGCAGAACCAGATAGTGACTATGTCCATAAACTGATTAAGAACCCGGGCGATCTCGCCGTCAAATACATCGTATTGGCGAAGGATGAGAAAGAATGGTTGCAGCATCTCGCAATTTTCGCGGCGTCTGAAACAAACCGTGATGTATCCAATAACATCCTTTCTGTCGCGAAGCCTTTAGTAACGACTATGCACAACCTTCCGCACTGGGTAAAAAACGCTCACCATATTGTCCCAGACAACGATGAGCGCAACAAAACCTACTTGAGGATCCGGGATCTATTTTTACAGGCAAATGACCCTCATACACTACTCATCAAAGACTTGCGTAAAGAACTAATTGCCTTTGGCGCTGATGAGTTTACGAGTCAAATAGATCTGTTAGAAGACTGCTTTAAAACGTTAAGACAGAAGCACGAGCAGATGCTTGCTGCCATTAAAACCAAGGTGAAAACCATTTTCCCAGAAAGCGGTGAAGAGCTTGCTGATATGTGCCAGTACGTCGAGCAAAACTCCGGCGACTTACGTTTAAAGGCATTCGCACGCGAACTCGCGAAAAGTGACACTGGATTATTACAATGGCTGGAAAGCATGATTCAGATTGTCATCGGACGCGGAAAACAAAACTGGAACGAAGGCATCCTTCAGACTGCATCAAACAAAATCAGTGATTATGCCCAAGATTTTTTGAGTGTAGTTAAGTCCCAACGTAATGGCGGCGATGCGGCCGCCCAGTCAGGTAAAACAAAACTGGTCTCCCTCGTTTTAGAAGGGGATGATGGCAAACTGACATCGTTTAAACGAGAAATCAGGGCAATAGAAACAGAAGAGTTGAAAAATACCATGAGCACGATCGAACACCAGCTCTCAGAACTCGATGATTTCCATAAAATCAATCTATTACAACAACTACTAAGAAAATCGCTCGAAGCGCAAAGTTAACGCACGTAGGTATTATTCATGAGTGATCAACGCAAGGTGAAACATGTCCTTGGCTTGTCAGGAGGCAAGGACAGTGCTGCTCTCGCAGTGTACATGGCTAGAAACTATCCTGAACTCGATATCGAGTATTTTTTTACTGATACAGGCAAAGAACTACCCGAAGTGTATGAATACCTAGAACAACTTGAAATTGTACTGGGTAAGCCAATTTTGCACATCAATGACAAGAAAGGTTTCGATTATTGGTTAGAGCAACACAATAATTTTCTACCAGCTGGTCAACAACGGTGGTGTACGATCCGCATGAAGCTCGAACCCTTTGAAAAATGGATTCGACCTTTTCTTAATGATGGTTATGAAGTCATCTCTTATGTCGGTATTCGCGCAGATGAACCTTGGCGAGACGGTTACCGCCCTAATGAAAATCAAAAATACCTCACTATTAAAATGCCATTTGCAGAAGACGGCATCAAAAAACAGGGAGTCCTAGACATCCTCGATAGTGCTGGGCTAGGTTTGCCTAAGTACTACGACTGGCGCTCTCGTTCAGGCTGTACGTTCTGCTTCTTCCAACGCAAGATTGAATGGGTTCGCCTGCGTGAAGAGCACCCTGAAGCCTTTGAGGAAGCAAAGGCTTACGAGAAAAGAGCAGAAACCAGTGCCAATGGTGAAACCTTCTTCTGGATGGGCCCTAATGAACCATTAGAAACACTCGAAGATCCTGAGCGTATCAAGCAAATCAAAGAAAACCACGAGAAAGTAAAGGCTCGGTTCGAAAAGAAAAAGCAACGTGAAAGAAAGCGCCGCTTAGGTATGCATGCTATGGTCGATGAAAGTATGCTCATCGACACGCTAGACATGGACGCGATGTATGACCTTGAAGAGGGCGGTGGTGCCTGTATCACTTGCTACAAATAAGTGAAAGCTGCAACAAAAAAGCGCTTTGTAAAACACAAAGCGCCTTCGACATTATGGTAGTAGGTTAAGCTTAGACTCGTAAGCTTAACAAACGCGCCTTCAAGGAGCTTTCCAATGCGTCAAAACGTTCAGACAAGGCAGCTTCAATATCCTCAATAGCCGAACCAGTAGAGATACGTTTAAACGAACCACCAATCAGAAGCGAATCCATCACAATATTGTTTTGTGGAATATCAGCAAAATAACGCGAGGGGTCCATTGAGCTAATCACATTATTCGCCGCACCAGAAATCAGTACTCGGTTTAACGGGCTATTTAAAATGTGATTAGGATCTTGACGGATATCCTCGGTTTTTTGCCCCAGTCCTTTTACTGAGCCCAGCGGGATAATATGGTGGTCATTCAAACCATCTGACGCATTCGCTGGCCACAACACAACGTCACCCTGCTCGTTCTTTCTGAATGCATTGAGTGGTTTAGTTTCTGTTGCATGTAAGTCATAACTAGGCGACACACTCAAAACGTATTGCAAAATCAAATTATGAATACCTTCTTTCGGATACTCATTTAAACGCTGCATCAATAGTTCTTTAGACGCAAACTTGTCATCTTGGAAAATCTGCGCTTCTCGATCCAAGATTACCTGTCCCTCTCCGTTAGCAACCCAGTTGTACAGCTGATTAATATCATCAATCACCACTGCACTTTGATCGTAAAGGTAACGACCAGAGAACGCACTCGTCCAATACCAGAACTCGACTTTTTTATGCACCGCAGCATCATTCCAAAAGCGATCTTCCGCGAAGATGAAAGCGATAGGCTGAATCATTAGCTTGTAGTGCAACTTGTTGGAGTTATAAACACCGCAGCGAATCAATAGGAACGAATATGCGCGCTGTACGGCCAAAGTCGCGGTTTCAATATACTTGCGGATAATTTCAGTATCTAGACTCAGCAACGTTTTTGAACTGGTATCTTTTTTCTTCACTTCAAAATCGTTGCCCGCTTCAAGCTCAATTTCACGACGAGCTAATGCAGTGCAGATAGCGAGAATCGCCTTAGAAAGGTAACCAGAAGGTAAGCCATCAGACAAACTGTCAAGCTCATTGAGATACAGACCACCTGATGCACCACTCGCGTGCTGAAGCGAAGAACAAAGGGTAACCGGTTTAATAAACATGGAACGAATGATAGAGCTGAGTGAGTATGTCGACGTATCCCCAGCAACGCTCTTTGCAACTTTAGCTGATACCAAATCAAAGTCATCAAGCTTCATACCACCATCGTTCAAATGACAGAAAATAGGAATAGCTCGGCGAATATCGTTGGTCACCAGACTATTGAGTTTATAGTCATCAAAAATATCACGAATTAAGTAGTTAGAAACGTTATTCTTCCACTCACTTTTGCAAGTGATGAAGATTTTTTCGATTTCTTCTGAGTAGACAATGCCATTTTCTTCACACTCTTCGATGGAATCAATACCATCAAAAAGCTGTGCCGTATCGTAATGTTCTTTAATGAATGCAAAATCGTCTTCGTATTTGTCACGAATTGCTTGCATGTTGATTTCAGCAATCCCCTCTAAAATGCGGTTCACTACGATCGACTTAGTACCGATCATAAACAGAGGAATCATGCCATATTCAACACAGTCGTTGACAAATTGAGTGATGACCTGTGGTTTAGTCTTACCCGTCTCGATGGCTTTGATTTGGTTGTATGGAGAAAACCACTTAGACACGCCTTTACTGTTGCGCTCATTGAACGTTTCACAGTTAAAAATATCGACGATATCATTAGGCTCGAAGTGATCAAGACCGTCTTTATCAAACACTACCTTAGTGGCATTGAAAACATCCGTAACGTTTTCATTCGCCTTACCAACAACCGGCACGCGAATAAACCAACGCACTTTCATAGGATTAGCTTTTCTCGAAATGAATTCAGACAGTTCGGCTTGGTCGGAGAACTGAGAGAAGTCAAACACATCATTAAATGCATTATACAGTGTAGTTGTTCTCTGCTGGCCATCGAGCAAATACTCGCAAGGGTCTGCACTAGCTAAAGTGTGTTGAACCGTTTCCCCAATTTTACGCAAAGCAAAATCGTTTGACTGCCCTTCTAAAATCAAGGAACTACCAACCGGGAACTTAAGCAGAATAGATGCAAGTAAGCTTTGTTGTTTTGCTGTTCCCCATTTGTAATCCCGCTGGAAGTCAGGCAATAACAAAGTTTGATCGTTAATTTTCTTAAACGTGTCACTGAGAGAGCGTTCCATAACCAACCTTAAAATTTATTTTTAGTCAATATTTTATGCGGTTATTTTCTATCATATAAACCATTCACTTTCCATTGTTAATACAAAAAACTAGCCAATACAAACACTTCTAACATTAATCTAATTACTCGCTCACACAAAATTAAGGATAAATATCAAAAATGAACTGAGAGTAGTAGAAACTCGAAGCTCTTTAAGGTGCTGCATTACCAATGCATTCTCCTTTTTCACAAGCAAGTGAACTATCCGGAAATTCTGGATAGTTCATCACAAGGCATTATTTCGATGGCTTTTGGATTCAAGTTCCAGTGCTAGTATCAAACCCACCAACCGAAAAACAACCCAAAAGCGCTCTTGCTCACAGCCAACCACGTGCTGCATCATGGGCTTTCACATGTGAAAGTTCATCAGCCCTCAAGCGCTTCAAACTGATCAAATCCCACAATAATCTAGAAATTTACCGTCACAATCCCATCAAAAGAAATAATCGACGCTCAGGTCCCACAATGATTGGAGTACAACTCCCTACATCCCCGCCAAAACAATAAAGCAACGAAAATAATCCGTAGCAACATCCCACAAAGATAGATATCTGGAAAGCACAAGGATAGGTCCCAGGAGAGGAATCGCTGCCATGCTTGCCAATCAGCGGTGGGACACGAGGAAAATTACGCACCCCAAAAGGGCAATTACAGATGCGTAAGTAACAGTACGTTTGCGCTACCTTGAGCAAAACAAACAAGGAGCCACTATGACTGTATTAAATGAACATTCCGCCGCCTATCAATGGCATCAACGAGCCCAGCAGCGACACCCCGAAAATGAACCAGAATGCTTTGAACTCGCGCTTTCCCAATCACTAAAAGCCCTTGCCGATATCGAGAACTTTGCAATGCAGGAGCCCTATTTGCTTGAGTTTTTAGCCAGTTGCTACGCGAACCAATTTTGGCGAATCCATCGAGCCCATAAGGACACCTCACCTGGCCGCTACGGCTGCCGTGTTCGGGTTCGCAATCATCGCTTTGAAGCGGCTTGGTACTACAACTGGTATATCAGTACCAATCAAATGACACAGCGACACAACAAAGAACAGCGTGTTCGCTCAAAGCATTTATCCAAAGGTAAAGGCTTTCGTTACCCACCGGGGCGCTTTTCAAAAGCCAACGCTGAATGGGAATCCGATCTTATTGAGTACACAGAGGATGCCTTCGCACTGATCCGCGAAGTGCGGCATGAAATCCTCACAATCAAACAAAAAGCGCAAATCTGTACAAAACGACTTCACAAACTTAGTGAACACTTTCAAAAAATGGAGAAGCAAAATGGCTAAGAAAACCATACCAAACGTCGGTATTACCGACTATTGCGGAGAGCTAGATCTATCAGATTTTGATATTGCACTGCCAGAACAATCTCCGTTGCCAGAATTAATCAAAGATTTACCTCTGTTTGTCGCCGATGAATCGAAGATACTAATGTTTGCGGCCAAAGACCTTGAAGCACGATTGGAAAATCTGTGCAAAGCTCTGACAGTTGAGTACAAAGTGAAATATCCAATGCGCTACAGATTCAAAGTCAAAAAATCAAAAGGCTTACCAGAGATCACATGGTATCGCCTCATTCTTCATCGCTTTCCAGACGAAGAGCTTGAAGAAAAAGAAGTATCCGAAGGGGTATTGAGACGTTTTTCAAACGCAATGTCCTGGGAGATCCCGCTGTATCTTCATTTGCTAGACCAGATCAACCGACTGGAACAGCGTGTGAAGCCAATAAGAGAGCTGTCTAGCCAGGTGAAAAAAACGATGCGAGCGATAAAAAAACTGCACATTTAGCTCTATCCAATCAGGAAGCTTCATGCCGTAAAATGAAGCTTCTAGCCACAGTTTGCATTTTCAAAATCGATGATACGCTGGTAGTAAAGTGAGGAGAAAATGCAGTGATGAGATTGAAAGTTCAGGTTGAAAAAATCAATGCTGAAAGCATCGAGGTCGCTTGGTTCACAGGGTTGAACAATCACGGTATCGTTACGGTTCAAATTGCTCAAAGTGAGTTCCGGTGCGCTGTAGCAGAGTTAACGGCGGCTAGGTTCTTAATTCTCGACAAACAGGTACTCGGGCGCTTACCAAACAGCGGTAAAGGTCTCGCACTCAGCCTAACCAAAGAAACCATTTTAGCGGCCAAGAATGAAGCTCTCAAAGCAGCCGCACTGTTTCTGTCCAACCGTCTATCCGGTATCAAACTTTATTCTGACGAGATTGTTGATATCACTCATCCAGAAACAAAAGACATTATTACGCCTTATGCTTCACCCTATCCTACGTTTGAGGTTGCAAAACTTGGCACCATCGCCATCAGTAACCATGCAATGCAACGCTACCAACAAAGACACAGGCAAGGTGATATTCGCAATCCGTGGCATAGCTTACAGAAGCAACTCTCCCATCCAAATCTAGAAAGACTAGCTTTGTCATCAAGAACACGTTTTCAAAAGCTACTCCGTTACGGAAGCGAGCAACATGAGATTTGGGCCAACCCTACAGGCAATATTTACTTTCAAATTGCATCCTTAGCAGAACACAAGTTGGTTGTGACGGTTTTTTCTCAGGTAACGCATGCTTTCGATGAAATTCATGCTTAGGAAAGCTAAGCTAAATAGAGATAGAAGATACTTGCAGGAGGTAAATATGGAACTTTGGATTTGGCTGGGTGGTTTATTACTGACAATAGCCGCAGTCGGTGGGATATTTTGGTATTCAGGACGACAGCGATAGCTTTATTACTGGTCGATGTTATCGAGCTCCTGCCTGATCTGCTCAATAAGCGCCTGCTTTTTAGTTTCACTGAGCTTTTCAATCAAACATGCCAGTTCTGCTGAGCTGTCGGAATCTGAAAAGAAAAACGCAACAGGCACACCAAGCTCCTGAGCAAGCTTTTGTAGCGTACCGATATCGGGCATATGACGCCCTTTTTCATAATGATTCATACGGCCACTCGCTGAACTTGGGTCCATACCCAAACGGATACCAAGCTCCCTCTGGCTGATACCAACGCGATTTCTTGCCTGTTTAAGGCGCTGTGGAAATGGATTTGTTTTAGACAAGTGAGAATCATCATCAACCTACGATGCTTAGATTTTCTAAGTTTTAATTATACCTGTATACTTAGGAAAACTAAGTACAAAATGGAGACTAAGATGAAAACACTAAAAAAGTTCGCACTCTTTTGCGTTTTTTGTCTTGGTGCGTTAGTGACTGCATATCAAAGCTGGGGAGTGGTGTTGATGGCCTTCCCAAGCGTTATTTGGCTACATAAGCCACTGGATGTTATCCACAAAAATAAGTACATCGCGTTGTTATTTTGGTTTGTACTCTTCTATATAAACTGGCTATTCGCCACTGCCGCCGCCCTCACCTATTTCTTCATTCATGTCTGGCATTTGCACCAACAGAACATTCCGCTCAATGACTCGTCTTGCGTTAAGCGAGCGCCTCGACGCATCAACCCAAGCACTGGTTTGTTGATGAAGAACAGGCACTTTGACATGACAGGTGAAGCTTATGGCTGGAAGATTGATTGATATGGGTAGGTGATGATCACACTCGCCCCTACAGGAAAGGATCGTAAATACAAAATGATCCACGATCCATAGCAAAAGCCCCCGATCAATAACTGATGAGTTTAATGATCAAAAGATATCTCCTGCTTATCCACAATGAGTCAACTTGGTGATCAACCGATAAATAACTGCAAAATCAAATTGTTTTGAAAAGGAAATCTCTCATGAAACCGAAGGCTAGGTTCACTCAGCTATCGTTACTAATTTTGCTCACTGGATGTGCCTCTACATCAACTCCTATCCAATATGACAACAGCCACAGCCGTGCTCATAACATTGCTCATGCAGGTGGGCTCTACCAAACAGAAGACAAAGTCATTCCAATGAGAGACTTTGAAGCATTTAAGCTAGCGAAAGCTGCCGCAGGAAATACATTGTTGCTTGGATGCCTATACAAGAAACGACATCCGCTCGAGACGCACAGCAAAAGTTGCTCTACCATTTCAACGAAGCCATCGAAACCGTGCTTCAAGAACAATCTATTCACTATGAGCGTACTAATGGCAATTCAGAACAAAAGGTAGAGTTCTACTTCCATAGTGCAGACTACCAATGTCCAAAATACCAAGCTGGTATGACAAACCAGGACCTATGCTATATCACCGCAGAAGTTTTCGAACCGAGAAGAACGATGTCACCATCTTTCATCAACGATGGACAGGAAAGTTTTGCATTTGAATCCAACCATCACGTCTACTATCAGAGATTTAGAATTTCGCCAGGCAAGAATAGTGACATCCCTTCTGATGCACTTTACGCTGCTATCAGTAGTAAGTTACCCGATTGGATCTTCATCTATATAGCAAAAGGGAACATTCACTTTGGTAAACAGACGATCACCGCACCTTACCTGCTAGAGAGAGGAAAACCACTCTTGTTTATCGTTGCTGAGGAGAAAGAAGGTGAAAGCAGATCCGGTTTCCCACCATTCCCACTTTTCCCATCCTGATCTATGATGGAAGTCATCTTGGGAAGTAAGAATTTGACCATAAATTGCAATTTGGTCCCCAATCGGTCCCCAAGACGTCGCACGAGGCCAGCTATTATGGGAAACTTCACTTTCTGTATCGGGAAGTAAATAATCGAACGCGCGGTGCTGAGCTTAACTCACACCGCGTTTCTTTTTGTACGGCAAGCCATCCATGAGCTTTAGCCGTCGCATTCAATAAGGAAGAAGTATGATCCACATTATTACAGGCAGCACGTTAGGTGGCGCAGAATACGTAGGGGATCACCTGAGTGATCTACTCAACGAGAATGGATTTGAAACAACGATCCACAACCAGCCTTCCCTCAGTGATATCGAAAATCAAGGTACGTGGTTGGTGATCACCTCTACACATGGAGCTGGTGAGTATCCTGATAATATCCAACCTTTTATCGCAGCATTACAAAATACACCGCCAAAAATGACTGATGTAAAATTTGCGGTGATTGCGATTGGTGACTCTAGCTACGATACGTTCTGTGCCGCTGGTCAACACGCTTATGATTTATTAGAGGATATTGGTGCAACCCCTCTCGCAGATTGCTTTAAAATCGATGTACTGAGCCATGATGTGCCAGAAGACGCCGCAGAGATGTGGTTAAAAGAGAATATCGAACGTTTTTAAACTCACGACTTTCCCTTCAACAGAGTCGAAATTCGGCTCTGTTTTCTCCCATGTGAATAACTCCCACCAAATTATTTTGTTTAACCGCTCAAAAACCAACCAAACAGACTGTGGATAACTACAATAAGATCCAGTGATTTTCCTTTAGTTATCCCAATAACAACTTTGATCAATTTTACCCCCTGTGTATAACCACCACTTTTGATCCCAGGTAATCCTCGATCTGATCCAATCATGATCACAAGATATGATCCAAAGAAGATCCATGATCTTGTTGATCATTTTTAGGTTATCCACAGAAACGGTCGATCTTAATAGTAGATCTAATAAAAGATCATATATATAGATCTTATATATTTATCTTGAAGCTTAAAACGGATAAAACGAGAAAACGTTTTTCTCTCTGGCATAAAGCAGGTAAAATACGGCTCCTTTATCTGTCCATTAAATCCCTTTGAATACCTGAGGTCAGTTCATGCTTTATCACGAAAACTTTGACGTCATTGTTGTCGGTGGCGGACACGCAGGAACGGAAGCCGCGCTCGCATCTGCACGCACAGGACAAAAAACGCTTCTCCTTACCCATAACATCGATACATTAGGCCAGATGTCTTGTAATCCGGCGATCGGTGGTATTGGTAAAGGTCACTTAGTAAAAGAAGTAGATGCTATGGGCGGTTTGATGGCTGAAGCCATCGACCATGCAGGTATTCAGTTTCGTACACTAAATGCCTCCAAAGGTCCTGCAGTACGAGCAACTCGAGCTCAAGCCGATCGCGCTCTGTACAAAGCGTACGTTCGTAATGCATTAGAAAATGCGCCTAACTTAACGTTGTTCCAGCAATCAGTTGATGATCTGATTGTTGAACAAGATCGCGCAGTTGGTGTGGTAACTCAAATGGGACTTCGCTTCCATGCGAAAGCCGTTGTGCTAACCGTGGGTACCTTCCTTGGTGGTAAGATCCACATAGGTATGGAAAGCTCGTCTGGTGGTCGTGCCGGGGATCCACCATCGATCGCATTAGCGGATCGACTGCGTGAACTTCCGTTCCGTGTGGATCGTTTAAAAACAGGTACTCCACCGCGCATTGATGCTCGTACTGTTGATTTTTCAGTGCTAGAAGCTCAGCACGGTGATAACCCAACGCCTGTATTCTCGTTCATGGGCAAACGTGAACAGCATCCGCGTCAGATTCCATGTTTCATCACCCACACCAATGAACAAACTCACGATGTGATCCGTAGTAACTTGGATCGCAGTCCAATGTACGCAGGTGTGATTGAAGGTATTGGTCCTCGTTACTGTCCGTCTATAGAAGACAAAGTGATGCGTTTCGCTGACAAAAACAGCCACCAAATCTTCATTGAGCCAGAAGGCCTAACCACGCACGAGTTATACCCTAATGGTATCTCGACCAGCTTGCCATTTGATGTGCAAGTACAAATCGTGCGCTCAATGAAAGGGTTTGAAAATGCACACATCGTTCGCCCAGGTTATGCGATTGAATATGATTTCTTCGATCCACGTGATTTGAAGCAAACGTACGAGACGAAGTTCATCCATGGTTTGTTCTTTGCTGGCCAGATTAATGGTACGACTGGCTACGAAGAAGCCGCAGCGCAAGGCTTGATGGCCGGTCTAAACGCAAGCTTGTTTAGCCAAGACAAAGAAGGCTGGAGCCCACGTCGTGACCAAGCTTACATGGGCGTGTTGATTGATGACTTATCGACCATGGGTACCAAAGAGCCGTACCGCATGTTCACTTCTCGTGCGGAATACCGCCTGCTACTTCGTGAAGATAATGCCGATTTGCGTTTAACGGAAAAAGCGCGCGAGCTAGGCTTGATTGATGATGTTCGTTGGGCTCGCTTTAACGAGAAAATCAACAATATGGAAACGGAGCGTCAGCGTTTGAAAGCAACGTGGATGAATCCGAAGTCAGAGGGTGTTGATGAGTTGAACAAGCTACTGAAAACCCCAATGGCCCGTGAAGCGAGTGGTGAGGATCTTCTGCGTCGTCCAGAGATCACTTATGCGCAACTGACGCAACTTGAAGCGTTTGCTCCTGCTCTTGAAGATCAGCAAGCGGCTGAGCAAGTTGAAATTCAAGTGAAATACGATGGTTACATCAAGCGTCAGCAGGAAGAGATCGAAAAATCACTGCGTCACGAAAATACCAAGTTACCTGCTGATTTGGATTACCGCGATGTAAAAGGTTTATCAAACGAAGTCGTTGCTAAACTGAGCGAGGCCAAACCAGAGAGCATCGGTATTGCATCACGCATTTCTGGTATTACGCCTGCTGCAATTTCTATTCTACTTGTTCACTTGAAAAAGCATGGTTTGCTGAAGAAAGGTGAGGAAGAATAATGAGCGCATTGCGAACAAAGCTGGATTCACTGATCGCGAAAACCGATTTGGAAGTGTCAGAACAGCAACGAGAGCAGTTAGTTGGTTATGTCGAACTGCTCGACAAATGGAACAAAGCGTACAATTTAACATCGGTACGTGATCCGCTTGATATGTTAGTGAAACATATTCTTGATAGTATCGTTGTAAGCGCACACCTGCCCGGTGAGCGCTTCATTGATGTTGGTACTGGTCCGGGGTTACCGGGCATCCCTTTGGCAATCATGAACCCTGAGAAAACCTTCTTTTTGCTCGACAGTCTTGGCAAACGCATCCGTTTTATCAAGCAAGTCGTGCACACATTAGGGCTGAAAAACGTGACACCAATTCAAAGTCGCGTCGAAGAATTCCAGCCTGAAGAAAAATTTGATGGCGTTTTGAGTCGAGCTTTTGCTTCAATGACAGACATGGTGGAATGGTGCCACCATTTGCCGAAACAAGAGCACGGGGTGTTTCTAGCGCTGAAAGGACAGCACCCTAAAGATGAAATGGATCAGCTTCCTGAATGGTGCAGTGTGACAGAGATCATATCTTTGGCTGTTCCTGAGTTGGAAGGTGATCGTCATCTAGTAATCTTATCGCGCAAGGAAAATTAGCGAGGTAATCGTGGGTAAAATTGTAGCAATCGCCAACCAGAAAGGTGGGGTCGGCAAAACAACAACGTGCATTAACTTAGCGGCTTCGATGGCGGCAACAAAGCGCAAGGTTTTGGTGATCGATCTCGACCCGCAAGGTAATGCTACGATGGCCAGTGGCGTGGATAAGTATATGGTCGACGCCACCGCATACGATCTTTTGGTCGAAGATACACCGTTCGATCAAGTCGTTTGTACCCAAACAACAGGGAAGTATGATTTGATCGCGGCGAACGGAGACGTAACCGCGGCAGAAATCAAATTGATGGAAGTTTTCGCTCGTGAAGTGCGTCTAAAAAATGCATTGTCGTCAGTTCGCGATAACTATGATTTCATCTTTATTGATTGTCCTCCTTCTCTAAACCTTCTTACAATCAATGCGATGGCGGCAGCTGACTCAGTGCTGGTGCCGATGCAATGTGAATACTTTGCGTTAGAAGGTTTAACTGCTCTTATGGATACAATCAGCAAGTTAGCGGCTGTTGTGAATGAAAACCTCAAAATCGAAGGTTTATTGCGTACCATGTACGACCCACGCAACCGCTTATCGAATGAAGTATCCGATCAACTTAAAAAACACTTTGGGAATAAAGTTTACCGTACTGTCATTCCGCGTAATGTTCGTTTGGCTGAAGCACCAAGTCACGGTAAGCCTGCAATGTACTACGATAAGTACTCCGCAGGTGCCAAAGCGTATCTTGCTCTAGCGGGCGAAATGCTCCGCCGCGAAGAAATCCCAGTTTAACTCTAACCTAAGGAATTCAATCCCATGTCTAAGCGTGGTCTCGGAAAAGGACTGGATGCGTTATTGTCGACCAGTTCGTTTGCTCGTGAAAAACAGCATATTGCATCGCATAGCCAAGAATTATCGGCAGACGGTGAGTTAACCGATTTAGCGATTGGTCAATTGCAGCCGGGCGTATACCAACCGCGTAAAGATATGGCGCCTGAAGCGCTAGAAGAACTAGCGGCTTCGATTCAATCACAAGGCATTATTCAACCAATCGTGGTTCGCCAGGTCGAAAATGGTCAGTTTGAGATCATCGCAGGTGAGCGCCGCTGGCGTGCTGCAAGGCAGGCGGGTTTAAAACGCGTGCCGTGTTTGGTGAAAAAAGTTGAAGATCGTGCCGCCATCGCCATGGCGTTGATTGAAAACATTCAACGTGAAGACTTGAATGTGATTGAGGAAGCCCAAGCGCTTGAGCGTCTACAAGATGAATTCACGCTGACACATCAGCAAGTGGCCGATGTGATTGGTAAATCAAGAACGACGGTGAGTAACCTATTACGTCTGAATCAGTTGGAAGTTGATGTAAAAGGTCTGGTTGCAGATAAAAAATTGGAAATGGGTCATGCTCGAGCTCTGTTAGCGTTAGAAGGCGAACAGCAAGTCGAAGTAGCTCAACAAGTGGCTAAGAAGCAAATGACTGTTCGCCAAACCGAACAGTTAGTAAAAAAGTGCTTAGCCCCACAAAATGAGCAAAAAGGGCAACAAGAGGATACCGAAGCCGAGCAAATGTCGCATAAATTGAGTCAGCTGCTTGATGCAAAAGTTTCTCTTACCCGTTCTGCAAACGGAAAAGCGAAATTGACGATAAGTCTTGATGAGCCTCACAAATTGGACCAACTAATTGCCAAGCTTGAGGCCTAGATGAGATAATTGATTTAGGTCAATTAATCTAATTAATCGAATTTTGTGCGAAAGTTGTCGTTTTGTAAACAAAACTGTAAGTTTTTGATGCAATCGAATTGCTTTACGTTGAACTGAACGTATAATTTTCGCCAATTTCCCAGCACAGAGAGTTAAGTGCGAAGTGGATATTACTAGAGGTACGAATACATGGTAGCTGCGTTAGCTAGACCAGGACGAGAGCTCGCAAGGCAATTGTTAATGATCCAGTCTGGCGCGGTTATTTTTGTGGCAGCAGGAATGGCGGTAGCCATAAATCCTGACTGGGGATTTTCAGCGCTGATTGGCGGAGGCATTTTTGTTGTTGCCAATGCAGTATTCGCGCTGTGTGCTTTCATGTTTAGTGGAGCTCGCGCTGCCAAGCGCATCGCTGCTTCCTTCTATACGGGTGAAGTACTGAAAATTCTCATCACGGTTGCACTGTTCTATGTTGCCTACATGTATATGCAGGTGGAACTTGTTCCCCTCAAACTAACCTATTTGCTGGTACTAGGTATTAATATCTGTGCACCAGTGCTATTCATTAACAACAAAAAATAGGATGAGTTATGGCTGCGCCAGGTGAAGCGCTAACATCGTCCGGTTACATTGCCCACCACCTTTCTAACCTATCGCTATACAAGTTGGGTTTAGTAGGGTCGGAGACAAGTTTCTGGAACGTACATATCGATAGCCTGTTTTTTTCTTGGTTTACTGGTTTAATTTTCCTCGGAATTTTTTACAAAGTAGCAAAGAGAACAACAGCGGGTGTACCGGGTAAGCTTCAGTGTGCTGTAGAAATGATCGTTGAATTTGTCGCCGATAACGTCAAAGACACGTTCCATGGACGCAACCCACTGATCGCGCCTTTAGCACTGACTATCTTTTGTTGGGTATTTTTGATGAACGTGATGGACTTAGTTCCTATCGACTTCTTACCATACCCAGCAGAGCATTGGCTAGGTATTCCTTACCTTAAGGTTGTACCGTCTGCTGATGTGAATATCACCATGGCTATGGCTCTAGGCGTTTTTGCATTGATGATTTACTACAGCATCAAAGTAAAAGGTCTAGGTGGATTCGCAAAAGAACTTGCACTACATCCATTCAATCACCCACTGATGATTCCGTTTAACCTACTAATTGAAGTGGTATCGCTATTAGCGAAACCTCTATCACTTGGTATGCGTCTATTCGGTAACATGTTCGCGGGTGAGGTTGTATTCATTCTTTGTGCGGCAATGCTACCATGGTACTTACAATGGATGGGTTCACTACCGTGGGCAATCTTCCATATCTTGGTTATTACGATTCAAGCCTTCGTATTCATGATGTTGACAATTGTTTACCTGTCAATGGCACACGAAGATCCTGATCATTAATTTTTTTAAAGCTTTTTATTTGGGCACTAAGCCAACAACTATAAATTGGAGATAGTAATGGAAACTTTACTGAGCTTTTCTGCAATCGCCGTAGGTATTATCGTCGGTCTTGCTTCTCTTGGTACAGCGATTGGTTTCGCACTGCTAGGTGGTAAATTCCTAGAAGGTGCTGCACGTCAACCAGAAATGGCTCCTATGCTACAAGTTAAGATGTTCATCATCGCGGGTCTACTTGATGCGGTTCCAATGATCGGTATCGTAATCGCGCTACTATTCACTTTCGCAAACCCATTCGTTGGTCAACTAGGTTAATCACCTTTAACTCGGGACGGGCGATTATCGCTTGTCACTGATTAACACTAAGTCCAAATAGAGGGGTAGCTGTTGTGAACATAAACGCAACTCTGCTAGGTCAAGCAATCTCGTTCGCACTATTTGTGTGGTTCTGCATGAAGTATGTATGGCCACCATTGATGCAAGCGATCGAAGAGCGTCAGAAGAAAATTGCTGATGGTCTTCAAGCAGCAGAACGTGCTGCGAAAGACTTGGATCTAGCACAAGCCAACGCTTCTGATCAATTGAAAGAAGCGAAGCGCACAGCAACTGAGATCATCGAACAAGCGAACAAGCGTAAGTCTCTAATTCTTGATGAAGCTCGCGAGGAAGCTCAGGCAGAACGCCAGAAAATCCTAGCGCAAGCAGAAGCAGAACTTGAAGCTGAACGCAATCGTGCACGCGATGAGCTGCGCAAACAAGTTGCTACTCTGGCTGTAGCTGGTGCTGAGAAAATCCTTGAGCGTTCTATCGATAAAGATGCGCAAAAAGATATTCTCGACAACATTACTGCAAAACTTTAAGTCTGGGGGCGCATATGTCTGATTTGACTACTATCGCACGCCCCTATGCTAAAGCAGCCTTCGACTTTGCTTTAGAGAAAGACCAGTTGGACCAATGGGGCCAAATGTTATCTTTTGCTGCTGAAGTGGCCAAAAACGAACAAATGAACGAACTACTAACGGGTTCGGTTTCTGCTGACAAAATGGCAGAAATTTTTGTTGCAGTTTGCGGCGAACAAGTTGATGCGCACGGTCAAAACCTTTTGAAGGTAATGGCTGAGAATGGTCGTTTAGCGGCCCTTCCTGATGTTTGTAAAGAGTTTTTTACTCTGAAAAAAGAACATGAGAAAGAAATTGATGTTGAAGTAATTTCAGCAACAGAGCTTTCTGATGAACAACTTGCAAACATTGGCAGCAAACTTGAAAAACGTCTTGAACGCAAAGTGAAGCTGAATTGCAGTGTAGATGAGACCCTACTTGGTGGGGTTATTATTCGAGCCGGAGACCTAGTCATCGATGACTCAGCGCGTGGTCGTTTGAACCGCCTGAGCGATGCATTGCAGTCTTAATGGGGATTGGAGCATGCAACTTAATTCCACGGAAATTAGCGATCTGATCAAACAACGTATCGAATCTTTCGAAGTTGTTAGTGAAGCTCGCAACGAGGGTACTATCGTATCGGTAAGCGATGGTATCATCCGCATCCACGGCCTAGCGGACGTGATGCAAGGTGAAATGATTGAATTACCGGGTGGCCGTTATGCACTGGCACTTAACCTTGAGCGTGACTCGGTTGGTGCGGTTGTAATGGGCCCATATGCTGACCTTAAGGAAGGCATGAAAGTTACAGGTACTGGCCGCATTCTTGAAGTGCCAGTTGGTCCAGAACTACTAGGCCGCGTAGTAAACACGCTGGGTGAGCCTATCGATGGTAAAGGTCCAATCGAAGCGAAAATGACTTCGCCTGTAGAAGTGATCGCACCAGGTGTAATCGACCGTAAATCGGTAGACCAACCTGTGCAAACTGGTTATAAGTCAGTTGACTCAATGATCCCAATCGGTCGTGGTCAGCGTGAGCTTATCATCGGTGACCGTCAGATTGGTAAAACAGCACTGGCGATCGACGCGATCATCAACCAGAAAGACTCTGGTATTTTCTCTATCTACGTAGCAATCGGTCAGAAAGCATCGACTATCGCTAACGTTGTTCGCAAACTAGAAGAGCACGGCGCACTACAAAACACTATCGTTGTAGTTGCATCAGCTTCTGAATCTGCAGCGCTTCAATACCTAGCGCCTTACGCAGGTTGTGCGATGGGTGAATACTTCCGCGATCGCGGTGAAGACGCACTGATTGTTTACGATGATCTATCTAAGCAAGCGGTAGCTTACCGTCAGATCTCTCTACTACTGAAACGTCCACCAGGCCGTGAGGCATTCCCAGGTGACGTATTCTACTTACACTCGCGTCTACTAGAGCGTGCAGCTCGTGTAAACGAAGAGTACGTAGAGCGTTTCACTAACGGTGAAGTGAAAGGTAAGACTGGTTCTTTGACTGCTCTTCCTATCATCGAAACTCAAGCAGGTGACGTTTCAGCATTCGTACCGACTAACGTAATCTCGATTACCGATGGTCAGATCTTCCTACAAACTGAGCTATTCAACGCTGGTGTTCGTCCTGCTGTTGACCCAGGTATCTCAGTATCTCGTGTAGGTGGTTCAGCTCAGACGAAAATCATCAAGAAACTATCAGGTGGTATCCGTACAGCACTAGCTGCATACCGTGAACTAGCGGCATTTGCTCAGTTCTCTTCTGACCTTGATGACGCAACGAAGAAACAGCTAGACCATGGTCAAAAAGTTACAGAACTAATGAAGCAGAAGCAGTACGCTCCAATGTCTGTATTTGACCAAGCTCTAACTATCTTCGCGGCAGAGCGCGGTTACCTTGATGATGTAGAACTTAACAAAGTTCTAGATTTCGAGGCGGCTCTACTATCGTACGCTCGCGGTCAATACGCTGAACTAGCAGCTGAGATCGACAAGTCTGGCGCTTACAACGATGAAATCGAAGCTCAGTTGAAGAAACTGACTGACGACTTCAAAGCAACCCAAACTTGGTAATTAGGTCGGTGGCAGTTTCTGCCACCAACTAACGGAGAGTAACGATGGCCGGCGCAAAAGAGATACGTAATAAAATCGGTAGTGTTAAAAGCACTCAGAAAATTACGAAAGCGATGGAAATGGTAGCAGCTTCAAAAATGCGTCGTTCTCAAGATGCAATGGAAGCTTCTCGTCCATACGCTGAAACAATGCGTAAAGTGATCGGTCATGTGGCTAACGCAAACCTAGAGTACCGTCATCCGTACCTAGAAGAGCGTGAAGCTAAACGTGTTGGTTACATCATCGTTTCGACAGACCGTGGTCTGTGTGGTGGTTTGAACATTAACGTGTTCAAAAAAGCCGTTACAGACATGCAAGCATGGAGAGAGAAGGGTGCTGAGATTGAGCTAGCCGTTGTTGGCTCAAAAGCGACAGCTTTCTTTAAACATGGTGGCGCAAAAGTTGCGGCACAGGTTTCTGGTCTTGGAGATAATCCAAGCCTACAAGACCTAATCGGCTCTGTTGGCGTAATGCTGAAGAAATACGATGAAGGTGAACTGGACCGTCTATATGTAGTATTCAACAAGTTTGTAAATACTATGGTTCAGCAACCAACGATCGATCAATTGCTACCTTTGCCTAAATCGGACAGCGAAGAGATGCAGCGTGAGCATTCATGGGACTACATCTATGAGCCTGAACCAAAACCTCTACTGGATACGCTATTAGTGCGTTACGTAGAGTCTCAGGTATACCAAGGTGTGGTTGAGAACCTTGCTTGTGAGCAAGCGGCTCGAATGATTGCGATGAAGGCTGCAACGGATAACGCAACCAGTTTGATTGACGATTTGGAACTTGTGTACAACAAAGCCCGTCAGGCTGCGATTACACAAGAACTATCAGAAATCGTTGGTGGTGCAGCTGCGGTTTAAGCTTAGGTAAAACGAAATAGTTTAGAGGATTAACGATGGCTACAGGTAAGATCGTACAGATCATCGGTGCGGTAGTCGACGTAGAGTTCCCACAGAGCGATGTACCTAGTGTATATGACGCTCTAAACGTAACGGACTCAAAAGAGCGTCTAGTTCTTGAAGTTCAACAACAGCTAGGCGGTGGCGTAGTTCGTTGTATCGTAATGGGTAGCTCTGATGGTTTACGTCGTGGAGTAGAAGTGGTTAACACTGGCGCTCCAATTTCAGTACCAGTAGGTACTAAAACTCTAGGTCGTATCATGAACGTCCTAGGTGACGCGATTGACGAGCGTGGTGAAGTGGGTGCGGAAGAGGTTTACTCTATCCACCGTAGTGCACCAAGCTACGAAGAGCAATCAAACGAAATTGCACTTCTAGAAACGGGCGTTAAAGTAATCGACCTAATTTGTCCATTCGCTAAGGGTGGTAAAATCGGTCTATTCGGTGGTGCTGGTGTAGGTAAGACCGTTAACATGATGGAACTTATCAACAACATCGCACTACAGCACTCAGGTCTATCAGTATTTGCTGGTGTTGGTGAGCGTACTCGTGAAGGTAACGATTTCTACTACGAGATGCAGGAAGCGGGCGTTGTAAACGTTGAGAAGCCTGAAGAATCAAAAGTAGCGATGGTTTACGGTCAGATGAACGAGCCACCAGGTAACCGTCTACGTGTTGCACTGACTGGTCTAACAATGGCAGAGCGTTTCCGTGACGAAGGTCGTGACGTACTACTGTTCATTGATAACATCTACCGTTACACACTTGCAGGTACAGAGGTATCAGCACTACTAGGTCGTATGCCTTCTGCGGTAGGTTACCAGCCAACTCTTGCAGAAGAGATGGGTGTACTTCAGGAGCGTATCACGTCAACGAAATCAGGTTCTATCACGTCTGTACAGGCGGTATACGTACCAGCGGATGACTTGACTGACCCGTCTCCAGCAACAACGTTCGCGCACTTGGATGCAACGGTTGTACTTAACCGTAACATCGCTGCAATGGGTCTATACCCTGCGATCGACCCGCTAGATTCAACATCTCGTATGCTTGATCCACTAGTCGTTGGTCAAGATCACTACGAAGTTGCTCGTGGTGTTCAGCAGACTCTTCAGCGCTACAAAGAGCTGAAAGATATCATTGCTATCCTAGGTATGGACGAGCTATCTGAAGAAGATAAGCAAGTTGTATCTCGTGCACGTAAGATTGAGCGTTTCCTAACTCAGCCTTACCACGTAGCAGAAGTATTTACAGGTGACCCTGGTATTTACGTACCTCTAAAAGAGACTCTACGTGGCTTTAAAGGCCTACTAGCTGGTGAATACGACGACATTCCTGAGCAGGCATTTATGTACTGCGGTAGCATCGACGATGCTATTGAGAATGCGAAGAAGCTATAAGGCTAACTAGGAGGCGATATGGCAGCAATAACCTTTCACCTAGACGTAGTAAGCGCTGAGAAGAAAATCTTCTCTGGTCGTGTTGAAACGTTTCAGGTGACCGGTAGCGAAGGTGAACTTGGTATTTTCCATGGTCACACACCGCTGCTGACCGCTATCAAGCCTGGTATGGTGCGTATTGTGAAACAGCACGGCCACGAAGAAATTATTTATGTTTCTGGTGGTATGGTAGAGATTCAGCCTGGTACAGCGACTGTACTAGCTGATACAGCTATCCGTGGTGAAGAGCTAGACGCAGCGAAGGCAGAAGAAGCCAAACGCCGCGCTGAGGAGCAAATCCAGAATCAGCATGGTGACATGGACTTCGCACAAGCGGCCAGTGAACTGGCTAAAGCCATTGCTCAGCTACGAGTTATCGAGCTGACAAAAAAGCGTCGCTAAGCTCAATTAGCAACGTTGCATGAAAAAAGGCGGCCAATTGGTCGCCTTTTTGATTAATTTTAGTTGGAAATTTACATCCCACCATTAACTAATCCTTCCAAGGTGTTTAAAATAACGCCCAATTAAAATAGAACGTCAATAGGTTATTAATGAAATTCAGTGCTGTGATCCTTGCTGCGGGTAAAGGTACCCGTATGTATTCAAACATGCCTAAAGTGCTACACACTTTGGCAGGGAAGCCAATGGCAAAACATGTTATCGATACATGTACAGGTCTTGGCGCACAAAACATCCACTTAGTATATGGTCACGGTGGTGATCAAATGCAGCAAACGCTAGCAGAAGAGCCTGTAAACTGGGTACTGCAAGCGGAGCAACTAGGTACAGGTCATGCGGTTGATCAAGCGTCTCCGAAGTTTGAAGACGATGAAAAAGTACTGGTGCTTTACGGTGATGTTCCACTGATTTCAGCTGAAACGATTGAAAACCTATTAGATGCACAGCCAACAGGCGGTATTGCACTACTAACAGTGATTCTAGATAACCCGATAGGCTACGGTCGTATTATCCGTAAGAATGGTCCTGTTGTGGCGATCGTTGAGCAAAAAGATGCAACAGAAGAACAAAAACAAATTAAAGAGATCAATACTGGTGTGATGGTTGCGACTGGTGGGGATCTTAAGCGTTGGTTGTCTGGCTTAAACAACAACAACGCACAAGGCGAATACTACCTAACTGACGTTATTGCAGCTGCACACGATGAAGGTCGTGCCGTTGAGGCTGTACACCCAGTCAATGCCATTGAGGTGGAAGGGGTCAATGACCGCGCACAGCTTGCTCGTCTAGAGCGTGCTTTCCAGTCAATGCAAGCTCAGAAGCTACTAGAGCAAGGTGTCATGCTACGCGATCCAGCACGCTTTGATTTGCGTGGTGAGTTACAGTGCGGTATGGACTGTGAAATCGACGTGAATGTTATCGTCGAAGGTAAAGTTTCACTGGGTGATAACGTGGTTATCGGTGCGGGTTGTGTACTGAAAGATTGTGAAATCGACGACAACACCATCGTTCGCCCTTACAGTGTGATTGAAGGTGCAACGGTTGGTGAAGAATGTACGGTTGGTCCATTTACTCGTCTTCGTCCTGGTGCTGAAATGCGTAACGATTCCCATGTGGGTAACTTCGTTGAAGTGAAAAATGCGCGCATCGGAGAAGGTTCAAAAGCGAACCACCTAACTTACTTAGGTGATGCAGAGATCGGTCAACGTACTAACATCGGCGCAGGTACTATCACTTGTAACTACGATGGTGCGAACAAGTTTAAAACCATCATCGGTAATGATGTATTTGTTGGTTCTGATAGCCAGCTGGTGGCGCCTGTCACTATCGCTGATGGCGCAACCATAGGTGCAGGCACGACACTAACAAAAGATGTTGAAGAAGGTGAGTTAGTAATTACTCGCGTCAAAGAGCGCAAAATTACTGGCTGGCAGCGTCCTGTAAAACAGAAATAAACATTACCTGCACTCACTCTATCGCTATACTGTCAAAGCCGCTCAACAATAGCGGCTTTGTTGTTTCTAGCTCAGGCTTCATCGTTAGTAGCTAGGAATAGCAATACGTTTTTCGAGCCAACGAACGGCTTGAGATACAAATAGGATGAGTAACAAGTACTCCAAAACGAGGAAGGTATAAATCTCTAACGGTAAGTACTCATTCACCACCAGCTCATTAGCACGGCGAGTGAGATCGCTTAAACCAATCACGCTGACTAAAGAACTCATCTTGAGAATGTAGACAAATTGATTGCCCAGTGGAGGGAGGATTTGTCGAAACGCTTGGGGAAGAATTACCAAGCGCATCTTTTGCCAATAGCTTAAGCCCAAAGACTCAGCTGCTTCATGCTGGCCACGGCTGATAGCTTGTATCCCACCGCGAAACACTTCCGCCATAAACGCACTCTCAGCGATAGTCAGTGCAATAACACCCGCCCAAAAGTGATTGAGTGAGACATCCAATAGTGTAGGCATGCCGTAATACACCCAAAGTAGTAAGACTAAAACTGGCACTGAACGGATCACCTCGACATAAATACGGTTTATCCACTTCAGAGAGGCAGAGTCCGACAGAGCGGGTAACGCAACGATCAGGCCCAAGCTCATCGCAAATAACATACTGAGGAGTGATACCTGAATGGTGTCATTAAACCCAGCGATTAAAAACTTTAGATTGGTGAGCCCTTGATCCGTCGAAGGGTCAAGTACATACCAGCCCCATTG
Organism: Vibrio sp. 811; assembly: GCF_033339195.1. Taxonomy (NCBI): domain Bacteria; kingdom Pseudomonadati; phylum Pseudomonadota; class Gammaproteobacteria; order Vibrionales; family Vibrionaceae; genus Vibrio; species Vibrio sp. 811. The sequence goes on along the minus strand of NZ_JAWOUB010000016.1, from coordinate 34,710 downwards.
ATAATCTGAACAACCAGTGAGTAATAGCAGTGAAAACAGCCATAGAGTTCGAAACGTCACATTTACTCCCTGAATTAACTAAAAAACTTCCTTTGCTGCTGCTATGTTATCAGTAGAGCTCTAATAAAGGTTAATTATTAAACCGTATAAGGTCATTATTTTTAAGGGAATAAAAATGAGAAAGATTTTACTAGTGCTAGGAATGTGTTTGCTTGCTGCGACTCAAGTCGCTCACGCTGAAAGCCGTCTTCAATCCATTTTAGACAATGGCGTACTCCGAGTTGGAACGACGGGAGATTGGAATCCGATGACGATGAAAGACCCCGCGACAAACAGTTATCGTGGCTTCGATATCGATGTAACAACAGAACTTGCTAAAGATCTCGGTGTAAAAGTGGAGTATGTGCCCACGGATTGGAAGACGCTAGTTAATGGCATTACCGCCAACAAATACGATATTACTGGCAGCGCATCTCTGAACATGTCTCGCGCGAAAGTAGCTGGATATAGCCAGCCATATTTCTACCTTGCCTTTGTACCTGTGGTGCAAAAGAAAGATCTCGCCAAATTCTCTGATTGGGCGGATTTTAATAAACCAGAAGTAAAAGTCGCAGCGACGTTAGGTACGGTACAAGAAAAAATGGTGAAAGAGTTCTTCCCGTCTGCTCAGCATATTGTTATTGAAGCGCCAGCGCGCGACTTCCAAGAACTACTAGCTCGCAGGGCCGATGTATCGGTGACGTCCAATGTGGAAGCAGCGACGTTGGTGGATAAGTTTAAACAGTTGGCGATAGTGCCAGTGACCGCACCGCGTAAACCAACCCCAATTGCTATGTTGTTGCCGCAAGACGATCAAGTATGGATTAATTACATCAATCACTGGGTAGAGTTGAAAAAGACTCAAGGCTTTTTTAAGCAGACTGCCAAGAAATGGGGGTTGAAAAGCTTATAAACAGAAAGAGCCGCATTGCGCGGCTCTTTTTATTATCTGAACGATTAAAGTTCGTCTTCACTCACGACTCGGGCGTTGTCAGGAGTCGTAAAGTGCTTGGATAATTCGCGATTCGACAGAATGTATCCCATCCACAGCCCACCCATACAGATGATGATTGCGATGCCAGTAACCATCTGAGCTTGGCTTGCCATTGCGGCTACCAATGCACTTGAGAAGCTACTTACACAGATTTGCAGGCTGTTTTGCAGACCTGCTGCTGTTGCAGGGCTCTGTTGTGCGCTGGCCAGTGCACGGTTTACCACTATTGGGTACAGCGCGCCGTTAGCAACGGCAATCAAACAGAATGGCGCAAGAATAGGCCAAATCGATGACAGCTCCCACTGTGAAGCAATGAAAATCATTAATGCCGCGACACTAAATAGGCCAATCAGTTGGCGCAGAACCTTTTCATCACCAAATTTTCGAACGCCTACTTTACCTAAGTAGCCACCAGCCATAAATGCGATAGTTTGTGGGATAAAGCTCAAACCAATATCTTTTGCTTCGTAGCCCAGTTGCGCCATGATTTCTGGCATCCCTGTTAGGTAAGCAAAGAATGCAGCTGAAGCCGTCGCAAACATAAACACGTTGCCAAGGTATTTTTTAGAACTCAGCAGCGCTTTGATGTCGGCAGACATACTGGTTTGTTTGATTTCTGCTTTCTCGTCTTTTTGTGCCATGGTCGCAAAGACCAAAAAGACACCAACCAGTGTTAGCGTAATAAAGATACTGTGCCAGCCGAAGTTATCTGCCAACACAACCCCTAATTGAGGTGCTAGTGCTGGTGATAGCGCGACGAGTGGCATTATTGTCGCAAAAATTTGTTGGCTACTGCTTGAGTAGCGCTTAATGACCATAGCCTGCCAGATCACGGCTGGTGCACACACACCGATAGCTTGGATAAAGCGCAGTGTGAGTAGTTGCCATACTTGATCACAGAAAGCCAAACCGAATGACGCGATAGTAAATAGCACCAACCCGGCTGCGAGTGTATTACGATGGCCAAATTTATCGGATGCCAATCCCCACATTAGTTGGCCAATCGCCATACCAACGAGGAATACCGTTAAAGAGAGCGCAATTTGCTCAGGGCCTGTTGCAAAGTCGATTTCCATCGCTTTGAATGCTGGCAGATACATATCGGTAGCAACGAAGCCAAGCATCGATAATGCTGCCAGATAAATGAGCTGTAGTTTTGAGATTTTCATGATTCAACCAGTCAAATTATTTAATCATTTTTTAATCAACATCAGTTGGCGCCAACCCTGATTTATTTACCTTATTATTCTATTTTTCGATTTTGAGAAAATAAAACGCTAAAATTGTTGGTTATCAATCAAATTTTTTAAAAGGTTAAATCATGTTCTCTAAAGCGTCTTTGGAAATGCTGGATACGGTTGCCCGTTTAGGCAGTTTCACCGCTGCGGCTGAGGTATTGCATAAAGTCCCCTCAGCCATCAGCTATGGAGTAAGGCAGGTCGAGCAAGATCTAGATGTGGTGCTGTTTCGACGTTTACCAAGGAAAGTCGAGCTAACTCCAGCGGGTGAACTTTTTATGGCCGAGGCGCGCTCTTTGCTGCGTCAAATGGAAGAGGTGAAAGCACAAACGCGGCGAGCGGCTCAAGGATGGAAAAGCACGTTAAAGCTGACCTTAGATAACGTGGTGAAGTTAGAAAAACTCAAACCTTTAGTGGAAGATTTTTATCGCGAGTTTGAATTTGCTGAATTGCAGATCAATATGGAGGTCTTCAATGGTTCTTGGGAAGCCATAGCACAAGGTCGAGCCGACATTGTCGTTGGCGCGACATCTGCGGTTCCCGTTGGGGGAGATTTTGAAGTCAAAGATATGGGCGTATTAGATTGGGCATTTGTAATGTCACCCGCTCATCCTTGCGTTCGACAACAAGTGCTTACTGAAGAGTTTGTGAGTCAATTTCCGGCGATCTGTCTTGATGATACTTCGAATGTGCTGCCAAAACGCCATACTGGCCATTATTCGCAACAGCGCCGATTATTATTGCCCAATTGGTATAGTGCGATTGAATGTTTAAAAAATGGGGTGGGCGTGGGTTACATGCCACGTCATATTGCAACACCCTTAATCAATGATGGTGTGCTGGTGGAGAAGGTCATGCCGGATGATAAACCGCTCAGTCACTGCTGCTTAGTATGGCGCAAAGATGATAATCATAAATTGATCCAGTGGATGGTGGACTATCTTGGGTCGCCTAATCAGCTACATAAAGATTGGTTACAGTCATAAAAAACACCTCGCATTAGCGAGGTGTTTTCATTGATATGTTTAAAATGTGGCGTTTTATGACAAGAAAAACTTATACGATGGGTTGTCTGTCTCGTCTTTGCATTGATAGCCAAGTTCACGTAAATGTGCAGAAAACTGAGCTAAATCGCTTTCATCTAACTCGAAACCACATAAAACACGTCCGTAGTCAGCGCCGTGGTTACGGTAGTTGAACAAACTGATATTCCAGTGTGTGCCGAGTGTGCTTAAGAACTTGAGTAGCGCTCCCGGATATTCTGGGAATTCAAAGCTGTAGAGGCGCTCTTTAAGCGGCTTAGACGGCTTACCACCAATCATGTAGCGCACGTGCAGTTTCGCCATTTCATCATCAGACAAATCAACCACTGGGTAGCCACCATCACGTAAGTCGTGAATGATATGTTCTAGCTCTTCCTGACCGCCTTGCAAACGAACACCGACAAAGATATTCGCCAGTGAGTCATCATTGTAACGATAGTTAAACTCCGTTACGGCACGGCCGCCAATGAGGTTACAGAACTCAAAGAATGCACCTTGACGCTCAGGAATGGTAACGGCAAGCAGACCTTCACGTTTCTCACCAAGCTCGCAACGCTCAGAAACATAACGCAGACCATGGAAGTTAGTATTGGCACCAGACAGCACGGTGCTTAGATTCTTACCTTGCAGTTTGTTTTGCTCAGCAAACTTCTTCAAACCTGCCAGAGCAAGTGCGCCTGAAGGCTCTGCAATCGCACGGGTGTCTTCAAAGATGTCTTTTACTGCTGCGCAGATTTCATCGCTAGAGACTGCAATATGGCCATCAATGTACTTCTGGCATAGACGAAACGTCTCTTCACCAATGCGTTTTACTGCAACGCCATCGGCAAACATGCTGACTTGGTCTAGTACCACTGGCTCACCAGCATCCAATGCTGCTTTGAGGCATGACGAGTCTTCTGGCTCAACTGCAATCACTTTGATTTCTGGCATGAGCTGCTTCACGAGTACCGCAACACCGGCAGCTAAACCGCCACCACCGACAGGGACGAAAATGTAATCAAGGTGACCATTTTGCTGCAGCATTTCCATGCCTATGGTGCCTTGACCTGCAATCACCAGTGGGTGATCGAAAGGAGGGACAAATGTGTACCCATGCAGATCAGAAAGGCGTTCCGCTTCCGCTTTTGCCTCATCAAAGTTGCTGCCGTGCAGCACTACATTGCCACCGAAGCCACGTACCGCATCGACTTTGATGTCTGGTGTGGTTTTAGGCATCACGATGGTGGTTTTGATGCCTAGCTTAGTACCAGAGAGCGCCATGCCTTGAGCGTGGTTACCTGCCGATGCTGCAATGACACCAGCGGCTTTTTGTGCTTCAGATAAACTCGCCACCATGTTGTATGCACCGCGCAATTTGAACGAGTGTACGGGTTGGCGATCTTCACGCTTGATCTGCACGTTATTCCCGATACGTGCAGATAAACGAGGCATTTCTTGCAGTGGCGTCACTGTTGCTACTTCATAAACAGGTGCGCGAAGGATTTGGCGCAGATAATCTGCGCCAGTTTGGTTCACTTGTTTTTCGGGTTGAGCTTCCATCATTGCTAGCCCTCTAGCTTCGACTTGTCTCGTACTGCACCCTTGTCAGCACTGGTTGCCATACTCGCGTACGCTTTGAGTGCAAATGAAACTTCACGTTGGCGGTCAACTGGTTTCCAGCCTAGTTCGTCTTGTTTTGCACGGCGCTCAGCAAGTTCTTGTTCAGACACTTGGAGTGAAATTGAACGGTTTGGAATATCAATTGCGATCATATCGCCTTCTTTTACCAGGCCAATTGCACCGCCGTTTGCTGCTTCAGGAGAGGCGTGGCCGATAGAAAGACCTGATGTGCCGCCAGAGAAACGGCCGTCAGTCAGAAGTGCACACTCTTTGCCAAGGCCCATCGATTTTAGATAAGTGGTTGGGTAAAGCATTTCTTGCATGCCCGGACCACCTTTAGGGCCTTCGTAACGGATAACAACCACGTCGCCAGCTTTTACTTTGCCGCCTAAGATGCCTTCTACGGCGTCTTCTTGGCTTTCGAAAACTACGGCTGGGCCAGTGAATTTATGAATGCTCTCATCCACACCAGCAGTCTTAACGATACAACCATCTAATGCGATGTTGCCTGATAGAACGGCTAGGCCACCTTCTTGGCTAAAGGCATGATCGATAGTACGAATACAGCCTTCCGCACGGTCGTCATCAAGGCGATCCCAGCGGCAATCTTGTGAGAACGCTTGAGTAGTACGAATTCCCGCAGGACCTGCGCGGTAGAACTTAAGTACTTCTTCGTCTTCAGTTTGGATGATGTCGTATTTCGCCAGCTGCTCTTTCATCGAAAGGCCAAGCACGGTGCGCGCATCATTGTGTAGAAGACCTGCACGATCTAACTCACCAAGAATTGCCATGACGCCACCAGCGCGGTGTACATCTTCCATGTGATATTTCTGGGTAGATGGTGCCACTTTACATAGGTGTGGTACTTGGCGTGATAGGCGATCGATATCTTCCATATCGAAATCCACTTCACCTTCTTGCGCTGCAGCCAACAGGTGCAAAATGGTGTTGGTTGAGCCACCCATTGCAATATCCAGTGCCATCGCATTTTCGAACGCATCAAACGTAGCGATGTTGCGTGGCAGTGCTGATTCGTCATCTTGCTCGTAGTAACGACGAGTCAGTTCAACGATGCGACGACCTGCATTAAGGAACAGTTGTTCACGGTCAGCGTGCGTTGCCAGCATAGAACCGTTACCTGGTTGAGAAAGACCCAGTGCTTCCGTTAGACAGTTCATTGAGTTTGCAGTGAACATGCCTGAACACGATCCACACGTTGGACATGCGCTGCGTTCGATCTGCTCGCTTTGCTCATCAGACACTTTTGGATCCGCGCCTTGGATCATCGCATCTACAAGGTCTAGTTTGATGATCTGATCAGAAAGCTTGGTTTTACCCGCTTCCATTGGACCACCAGAAACAAAGATAACCGGGATGTTGAGACGCATAGATGCCATCAACATTCCCGGAGTGATTTTGTCACAGTTAGAGATACATACCATGGCATCGGCACAGTGCGCGTTGACCATGTACTCCACAGAGTCTGCGATCAGTTCGCGTGAAGGCAGTGAGTACAGCATGCCGCCGTGACCCATTGCGATACCATCATCAACCGCGATGGTGTTGAATTCTTTCGCAATACCGCCAGCTTTTTCGATTTCGCGTGCTACAAGCTGACCCATGTCTTTCAGGTGTACGTGACCCGGAACAAATTGAGTAAACGAGTTTACAACGGCGATGATTGGTTTACCGAAGTCTTCTTCTTTCACACCCGTTGCACGCCACAGTGCTCGTGCACCCGCCATGTTACGACCATGTGTGGTGGTAGCTGATCTATATTTTGGCATTTCCTAATCCTTCTTACTTCTGTTCTGGGTACACATAGTCTAACCAGCCCCACTTATCTTCCGTGGTGCCGTCAAATAGGCCAAAGTAGGCTGCTTGTAGTTCTTTAGTGATAGGGCCGCGCTTACCAGTGCCCACTTCAATCTTGTCGATGGTTGCCACTGGTACAATCTCAGCCGCAGTACCTGTCATGAAGACTTCATCGGCAAGGTAAAGGGCTTCACGAGCAATGTTCGCTTCACGTACTTCGTAGCCTTTATCGCGTGCAATTGTCATGATCGAGTCACGAGTGATGCCCGGTAGAATCGCGCTAGTTGCTGGTGGTGTGGTGATTACGCCATCTTTGATAACGAAGATGTTTTCACCAGCCCCTTCCGATAGGTAACCATCTACGCTTAGCGCAATACCTTCGTCGTAACCGTGACGACGCGCTTCACCACCAACCAATAGTGAAGATAGGTAGTTACCGCCTGCTTTAGCTGCAGTTGGGATGGTGTTTGGCGCAGCGCGGTTCCAGCTTGAAATCATCGCATCGACACCTTTTTCTAGCGCTTCTTCGCCTAAGTAAGAGCCCCAAGGAAATGCTGCAATGATTAGATCCATCTCAGTGCCAACTGGTGGACATACGCCTAAGCCAACATTACCGACAAAACCCAATGGACGAATGTAAGCGCTGTCGAGTTTGTTTTGGCGCAGTGTTTCGCGGGTCGCTTCCATGATTTCTTCTACAGAGAAAGGGATCGGAAAGCGGTAAATCTTGGCAGAATCTTTTAGACGTTGTGCATGCTCACGGTGACGGAAGACAATTGGGCCTTTTGGTGTGTTGTAACAGCGCACGCCTTCAAACACGGATGTACCATAGTGCATTGCGTGAGTCAGAACGTGAACGTTCGCCTCTGCCCATGGAACCATCTCACCATTAAACCAAATGAAATCTGCAGTTTTCGTTGCCATTTGTTGCCTTCCTTATGCACTTACGTGTTGTTGTAAGTTGTGATTTGGCAGTTCATCGTTGCGGATTTTTAGCACCTCAACCTTACGAACGTCCCACAACTTCTCTATTTGATTGATCAAAAACGAGATTGGTCGATCGCTGTCGACGATGATCTCGACGCTGGCTACTTTGCTTTCGTGGTTTTGCGTAGCAGCGACTTGTTTGATCACGAAGCCTCGGTGACGAATCACACGTAGAACGCGCTCCAACAGTACCGGTTTGTCATCGGCTTTGATGTCGAGTAAATATCTGTCCATGCGATTGTCTCCTATGTATTTTCCAACATATCACTGTTTGATGCGCCAGGTGGCACCAATGGCCACACGTTTTCTTCTTCATCAATCAAAACGTGAAGCATGTAAGAAGTTTCACTCGCTAGCATCTCTTTGAGAGCAGGTTCGACTTCTTCTTTCTTGGTGATGGTTTTGCCCGGGATATCGAACGCTTTTGCTAACATCACGAAATCTGGGTTGTCATCAAGAATGGTTTCACTGTGGCGACCGTCAAAGAACAATGACTGCCATTGGCGAACCATGCCAAGACGTTGGTTATTAAGAAGGACAATCTTCACTGGAATCTGACGACGCTTCAGCGTGCCCAATTCCTGAACGTTCATCATAAATGAACCGTCACCTGTAATAAGGATAGACTGATCATCAGGACGTGCGACTGCAGCACCCATCGCCGCTGGCAAGCCAAAGCCCATGGTGCCAAGGCCAGCAGAAGTGATGAAATTTTGTGGTTCGCGTGGCTGGATATGTTGCGCTGCCCACATCTGGTGCTGACCGACGTCGGTCGAGACAATTGAGCTATCTGGCATCATGTCAGACAGCTGTTTAAGCAATAGCGGTGCGTAGATTAACTCGCCCGGGTGGTCGTAACGCCACTTAAAGCCGCTGCGCAGACTTTCACTGTGATGAACCCACGGTGAGATATCTTGAGTCAGCTCTAGCTGAGGAAGAATGGTGTTGATGTCGCCACGTAATGGTGCGTTGGCGTGGCGCAGTTTATGAATCTCCGCAGCATCAATGTCGATGTGAATCACTTTCGCATTTGGTGCAAACGTGTCGAGCTTACCCGTCACTCGGTCATCAAAACGCGCGCCAACCACAATCAATAGATCGGCTTCTTGAACCACTAGGTTGGCGGCTTTGGTACCGTGCATACCCAACATACCAAGATAGTGAGGATCATGGCGTTCAATGGTACCGAGACCTTTTAATGTGCTAACTGCAGGCATTGGGTTTAAGCGAAGAAATTCGCGTACTGCATCGGTTGCTTTCGCAAGTTGCACGCCACCACCAACATACAACACTGGGCGAGTAGATGCTGCCAGGACATCTTGCGCACGTTTGATATCTTCAGCGCTGACATCTTCGATTGCTGGTGCTATGTATGGAGGAAGAAGGTCTGTGGGTGCTTGAGCGAGTTGAACGTCTTTGGCGATATCGACAATGACTGGACCCGGACGACCGGTTTTTGCGACCTCAAAGGCTTCGGCAAGTGTCGGAGCTAGATCTTCAATTTCGGTCACGAGATAGCTGTGCTTAGTACAGGCTAGGGACATTCCGATCACATCCATTTCTTGGAATGCATCGGTACCGATATGAGAGCTAGCAACCTGGCCTGTGATGGCAACTAGAGGTACGGAGTCAAGGAAAGCGTCGGCAAGGCCGGTAACAAGGTTAGTGGCTCCTGGGCCGGAAGTTGCCATGCACACAGCAACGTCTTGAGTGGAACGAGCCATCCCGATAGCTGCCATAGCGGCCCCTTGCTCGTGACGGCATAGGATGTGTTCCACCCCACCGTCATACAAAGCATCATAGATTGGCATGATGGCCCCGCCGGGGTAGCCAAAAACGGTTTCGATGCCTTGCTGTCTTAAAGCGGCTACGACAAGTTGTGCACCAGTCATCGTAAACCTCCTTTGCTACGTTGTGGCTCGTAGCGATTGCCATATTTATTGCACTTCATGTGCACTCCCATTCTTCCCGTTAAACTGTCCGAGGGTTAGACAGATGACAACTTGTAGTTGTAAAAAAACCCCCGGACTTTTCAGTGCGGGGGTTTTTTGTAATTTGTGGTTACCTTTCGCCCACAATACCCCGCGCGGTGCCAATAATGACCACGATAATCAGGGCTAGCAGTGCGTTGATATGAGCGAAAAGGTTCATCTGTCTGTCGTTCTTTTTTCGTTAAAAAATGTTGTGTAATGTTCTACGAAATTGTTTGCGTCATTAGTGGTATCACACAATTCCGCTGCATGACAAGCAAAAAGTCATTCTTTTTTCACATTAACTCTCAATTGGGACGCGGTATATAACATAACCAACTAGATAAAACATTTGTTTACAGAGTGTTCAAAAAAATTGAGGAACGTATGGGGCTGGCAATCATTCATAGTCGAGCAAGCGTCGGGGTGCAAGCGCCATCGGTTAGTGTAGAAGTTCATATCAGCAACGGCATGCCAGGGTTTACCTTAGTAGGCTTGCCAGAGACAACGGTAAAAGAGTCCAAAGATCGCGTACGCAGTGCGATCATTAATTCTAACTTTCAATTTCCTGCTAAGCGGATCACCGTGAACTTGGCTCCGGCAGATCTACCCAAGGAGGGAGGACGTTTTGATCTTCCTATAGCATTGGGGATTTTGGCCGCTTCGGAGCAAATCGCGACAGATAAGCTCAAAAACTACGAATTTGTTGGTGAGTTAGCGCTATCTGGTGGTCTAAGACCTGTAAAAGGTGTGCTGCCTGCTGCGCTGGAAGCCAGTAAGATTCAACGTCATTTGGTCGTCCCACATGTGAATGGCGATCAGGCGGCGCTGGTGGGGAAGGAACAACATAAATCGGCCCAATCATTACTGGAAGTATGTGCCGAGCTTTGTGGTCAACATCGACTGAATCTTTTTCAAACGCCTAAGCGAAAAACGATCGAAAAACATGGTCGAGACTTACAAGATATTATTGGCCAACAACAAGGTAAGCGAGCACTGGAGATTGCTGCCGCTGGAAACCACAACTTACTTTTCCTTGGCCCGCCAGGTACTGGAAAAACGATGTTGGCTTCGCGTTTGTGTGACTTATTACCGGAAATGAGTGACGAAGAAGCAATGGAAACCGCTTCGGTGGCATCGTTGACTCAGAGTGAAATTAATGAGCATAACTGGAAGTCGCGTCCGTTTCGTTCTCCGCACCATTCAAGTTCAATGGCGGCATTAGTCGGCGGTGGTTCGGTACCCAGACCAGGGGAGATCTCTTTAGCCCACAACGGGTTATTGTTTCTCGATGAAATGCCCGAATTTGATCGTAAAGTTCTAGACTCGTTACGCGAACCGCTCGAATCTGGCGAGATCATTATCTCTCGAGCGCAAGGTAAAACACGCTTTCCGGCTCGCTTCCAATTAGTTGGAGCCTTGAACCCAAGCCCGACAGGATATTACGAAGGCAATCAAGCGCGCACCAATCCACAAGCTATTTTGCGCTACCTTGGTCGATTATCTGGACCACTGTTAGATCGCTTTGATATGTCTTTAGAAATCCCAGCTTTGCCCAAAGGGACATTAGCAGAAGGTGGTGATCGCGGTGAGCCGACTGCTATCGTAAAAGCGCGTGTGAGCCATGCGCGTAACAATATGCTAAACCGCAGTGGTAAGGTCAATGCACTGCTAGGTAGTCGAGAAATTGAGGCGTTTTGTCCCTTGCACAAGAGTGATGCTGAGTTTCTTGAAACCGCTTTGCACCGTTTAGGACTCTCGATTCGTGCGTATCATCGTATTATCAAAGTGGCGCGAACAATCGCCGATCTGGATGGGGCGGAGCAAATTGAACGAACGCACTTGGCTGAAGCACTTGGGTATCGAGCGATGGACCGTTTGCTGAAACAGCTTACGGCGCAAGCGGTATAGAGACATGCAAAATGTCATCGCAACAAGTGTTGTGAGCGCCTTGTTGCGATGAAGGACGTTAGAAGGTGTAGTTGAGACCAAGCGACAATAGGTACTCTTTCTCCTCATAAAACGTGATATTCGAGTCAGTTTGGCTATAGCCGGCTAAAGAAATGAACGACCAGTCTTGCCAGTCAAATACGTTTTGATATTCGTAGGCCGCAAATAGGCTAATGGTGTCGTCATTTCGTGTTTTAGCAAAAGTTTGGCTAGCGGCTTGATAGTCTTTCCATGCATAACCCGCGGTGAGGGCCAATCGATGGCGATTGATAAATTTAAACCAGCTAATGTCAAATCCGTACGAATCAAATGACTCCGCCTTACCGTCGGCATCTTGATTGATGTAGGTGAAAGCGGGTTGCAACATAGACGTTTGGTTGAGTGGAATGCGATAGTCGCCTTTGACATAGTAAAGGTTAGCATCGCGAGCAAGTGAGCGGTCTGTCACTTCCTCCTGCTCGATGTCTTTATCAGCATAAGCAAGATCAAGGTTGAAGTTCTTATCAATTAACCCTTTGATCTGAAAGCGATACGCATTGCCGTCAACATCCGTCTCTTTACGTGCGGTTCCTACTTGATAAGGGTTGCGCCAAGTTTCGCCTTTGAGTACCGTCGGCAGATAGGAAACATCGAGCACGGTGCCAGATTGTAGCTCGTGTTGATAGCCCAACTGAAAAGCGAGTGTACCTACCGCGACATCTGAGCGTGTGGTACCGGCGTAAACTTGGTGGTTGAGTCGGCTACCAAAGGTGTATGTCACACTCCCTAGCGGTGCAGCGATAACGGAACTGTCACTATCGGCACGCTTATCGAGAGAATCGATGGTGTTACTATTTTCTGTATTGAAATTGGATTCTGATGATATGAATCCGGCATTCAGCGAAATTTCACCGCCAAAACCTGCGGTTTCAGCGAGTTGAGCCTGAGCAGAACTGACGACAAAGGCCAAAGGCAAGAGAAGTAGCCTTGGTTTCATTCGTTATCTCCTTGTTGTCGAATGAGTGGTGCACATATTGGTTGCGGTAACAAATCTGACCATTCCCACGCATGTTCCAATGTGGCAAAGGCGCAGTATAATTACACGCTGTTTTATTCTTCACACATTATCACTGTTGTTTGACTATCATGTTGGCATATTTGTTATTTTTTTTTAACGCTTCTTTTGTGATTCTCAATTCTGCGGTTTGTTCACTCGCAATTTGTGTTATCGCTGTATTTAAAATATTGCTTCCTGGCGTAAAGCTAAAAGCGATAGCGACCGCTTGTGCCAATAAGGTGATGTGGTTATGGGCTACCGTTAATGCGTGCATTCTGGCGGTATCTAACCGTGTTGAGTGGGATGTTCAGGGCGGTGAAGCGCTTAAAAAAGACGGGTGGTATCTGCTGATCAGTAACCATCTCAGTTGGACAGATATTGTTGTGCTTTGCTGCGTGTTTAAAGACCGTATTCCCATGCCGAAGTTTTTCCTCAAGCAACAACTGCTGTATGTGCCTTTCATCGGGATGGCGTGTTGGGCGCTCGATATGCCATTTATGCGTCGCTATTCGCGAGAGTATCTGATCCGCAACCCTCATAAGCGAGGTCAAGATTTAGAGACGACACGTCGCTCGTGCGCTAAGTTCAAACACAGTCCAACCACAGTGGTTAACTATGTCGAAGGAACTCGATTTACCGAAGAAAAGCAGCGTAAGAGTAAAGCAAACTATCAATATTTGCTGCAACCAAAATCGGGCGGGATTGCGTACACGTTAGCGGCGATGGGGGAACAGTTCGAGAGCATTATCGACGTTACGTTGGCGTACCCAGAAAATACGCATAAACCGTTCAAGGATTTATTGATGGGTCGCATGAGCAAGGTGGTTGTGCGTGTAAATGTGTTACCCGTTGATGAACGAGTGCTCGGTGATTACTTCAACGATAAGCCCTATAAGCGGCAATTTCAGCAATGGTTGGGTGATGTGTGGCAAGAAAAAGATCGGTTACTACAAGAGATTTACAAATAAACAAAAGGGGAGCGACGTGCTCCCCTTTTGATTGATATCGATGTGCTTATTTTAGTGTCAGCAAGTAGTTCACCAGAGAGAAGTACTCATCCATCGTTTTGATGCTTTGTGCTTGAACTAGGTATTTGTTGTTAACGATAACCGCAGGAACGCCGGTTAGACCGCTGTTTTCAAATTGCTTGTCCATACGGCGAACCATTGAATCAACCGCGAAGCCTTTGAATGCAGAATCGAATTTTTTCGCGTCTACACCTTCATCAAGGAAGATTTGACGAAGTTCTTCATCATTACGTGGCGCCTTCTTTAGATTGTGGATGCGGTTAAACATCACTGGCACCATTTTGTCTTCCACTTTTAATGCAACCATCGTTGCGTAGGCTTTGCTCATTGATGGGCCCATGTTGCCACCCATGAAAGAAACGTGGTTTTTTAATAGCTTAGTACCTTCTGGCAACTGCTTTTTCAGTTGCTGGATAACTGGTTCAAAGCTATTACAGTGCGGGCAGTAGAAAGAGAAAAACTCCGTCACAAGAGGTTTTTTTGATGCCTCAAGATCCAATACTTTGTAATGTTCACCTTCTTTGAATTGCGCTGCATGTGCCGACAGGCTTAACATCAGCATAGAAAACAGTGCGAACAGTTTTTTCATCGAAATATCTCCATTTTTGAATTTTTGGCCTGACTTACCATTGAGGCATTAAAGACAGCGGTGCTTCTTCTAAAGCGGCGATCTGCTCTTTAAATGCAAGGACCTGACCTTCCCAGTATTTTGGCTCATTAAACCATGGAAAAGCGAGAGGAAATGCAGGGTCATGCCAACGTTTTGCTAGCCATGCCATATAGTGCACCATTCGTAGACCGCGAAGTGGCTCGATTAGTTTCAATTCTGCAGGATTAAAGTCGCAAAACTCTTGGTAAGCCTCTAAAACAATATCCAACTGCATCAGTTTGTCTTGGCGTTCACCGTTCAATAACATCCATAAGTCTTGTACTGCAGGGCCGTTACGAGCGTCATCCAAATCAACAAACATAGGGCCATCTCGCCACAAAATATTGCCTGGGTGGCAATCGCCATGCAAACGAATGATATTGAAGCCTTCTTGCCAGTGGCTTTCAATTGATTTGATCAGCATATCCAAGTCATTGAAGAAGCTGTTCTCCAAGTGCATTGGAATCATATTGGCGTTTTGCAGAATCTCTCTTGGTTGATACAGGTATTCTTGTAAGCCAATAGTAGGACGATGTTGGAAGGCTTGGCGGCTGCCGACTTTATGGATTCGGCCAAGGAAACGCCCTACACCTTCGAGCTGATCTAAATTGTCAACCTCGTATTGGCGACCACCCACGCTATCAAACAGCGCAAAAGCATAGCCTTGATAGTGATGCAGGGTTTCACCGTTGATGCGCACAGGTGGTGCGACGGGGATCTCATTGCCAATCAGCTCTAAAGTAAAGTCGTGTTCCTCTTGGATCTGTTCATTGCTCCAACGTTCAGGACGGTAAAACTTGACGACATAACGACGACGCTCTTCGTCAGTGAATTGATAAACACGGTTTTCGTAGCTATTGAGGGGAAGAAAGCCTGATTCTGCGCGAACGCCGATGCTTTCTAACGCGTACCACATAAAGTCTGGGGTAAGGGCGTCAAAGTTAAACATACTTTGGGACATATAAACAAAAAGGCTCATTACTGAGCCTTTTTCCGTTAGTCACTGAAGTAGCGCTATAGTTTTTTAATAAAACGGCTTTCTACTTCAATAGTGAATTCGTTGCTCTTATCGGTGAGTATAAACTGAATTGTCGTAATCGCAGAGTTTAGCTTGTCAGGATCGGCACCAAGACTCATTGGCAGGTTTAATACCTCACCTGGCTGGACCTGAATTGTCTGCTTACCATACCAGCTTACATCGGATAGCCCTTCAACATCCAACGAGTACTCTTGCACTTGCTGAGTTTTGTTGATCACCTTGAGGGTGTAGGTGTTTTCTACTTCTCCCGAGCCATTAACGCGGAACAGTTGGTTACGGTCGCGAATAACACTCATGCCGGCTGGGTCTACCGCTGCAATTTGGGCAAAGAAAAGACCGACCATGACGAGTAGTACGGCACCATAGCCTAGCAGCTTCGGACGCATGACTTTGGTACTCTTACCCGATAAGCGATGCTCGGTGGTATAACTAATTAGGCCTTTCTCGTAGCCCATGCGATCCATGGTGTTATCACACGCATCAATACAGGCGCCACAGTTGATACATTCATACTGCAAGCCGTCACGAATATCGATACCTGTTGGGCACACCTGCACACACAAATCACAATCAATACAATCACCCAAACCAAGTTGCTTTGGATCGGCTTTACGCGGACGTGGGCCACGTTTTTCCCCACGTTTTGCATCGTAGCCAACGATGAAGGTGTCTTTATCAAACATGGCAGACTGGAAGCGCGCGTAAGGACACATGTGAATACACATGATGGAACGCATCCAACCAGCATTACCATAAGTACAAATGGCAAAGAACATTACCCAAAAGACGGGCCAGAAGTTGGCGTTAAAGGTGAAAAAGTCGATAACCAATTGCTTCATTGGCACGAAGTAGCCAACAAAAGTAAAACCAGTGGCGAGTGCAATGGCAAACCAAGCTATATGTTTGACGGTTTTACGCATCGCTAAATTCGCTGTCAGCTTATTGGAGTCTTGTTTACGGCGTTTATTGGCACTACCTTCCAGCTTCTCTTCAAACCAGATATACATGAAGGTCCAGACGGTTTGTGGGCAGAGATAGCCACACCAAACCCGACCTAAGAAGGTGGTAATAAAGAACAACCCAAACGCCGCGATCACAAACAGCAAGGCGAGTAGGGTAAGATCTTGTGGGTACAGTGTGGTACCGAAAAAGTTGAACTGCTGGTTGCCAATATCAAGCAAGATCGCTTGACGTTCACCGTAAGGAATCCACGGTATCAAAGCGAAGAGAAGTAGTAAGAACCAACCACCGTAACGACGTAGTTTCTGGTAAGTTCCTTTACTTTCGCGTACATAGATGCGATTACTTGGGTTAAACCGATCCCCATTTCCTTTGTGGGTTTTGGGATTATAGGTTTTAGGAGTCACATCTTTGATATCGATCTTGTCCTGACTCATGCACTCATCCTTCTTAGGCTTTTATAATGTACGGCGTCATTTCTATTGATGTCGCTCGATGACATTGCTGCTCGTTCCGTCATAAAGATGACCGAACATAATTATTTTAGTAAATACTGATGAACGGCGATTATACAATCAATAACAATTCCGTTTCTTTAACGCAGTCAATGTTTAACAACAAAAATCAGTACAGTTAACCTGATAATTGGCTGAACAGTTATAACCAATTGTGGGACTAAAAACTTTGGTTATAAAAAAGCGACTCACAGAGAGAGTCGCTTAAAGAATACTGGCTGTTGAGCTGGTTATTTGATGATGCCACGAGCGCGTAGGATCGCCGTTTTAAAATCGTCCTCTTGGTCTTTTTTGAGTCCAGGGATCATTTCATCTTTGCTGCTATTACGCATTTTAAGGTGGTAGATCAGTACATCGTCGGTCAGATCTTCTAGCTTTCCTTCATAGCCTGCTTCTTTTGCCAGCTTAACGATGAACTGCAATAGGTTCAGCTCTTGCTCTTTATGCCATTCAGGCTCTAGTAGCTCAAGCAGCTCTTCAATGCGATGACACTTCATTTCTTTCTCCACAGAATTTATAGGTGTAATTAGCAGTAAAGGTACCAAATTGCTTTGCGAAGACCAAATAGGAAAAACTATCTCTTTCACTGTAGTTTGTTCTAAGTCTTTGAAGCTTTATGAGTCGCGTGCAAAGAAAAAAGCGCAGCTGGCGCCGCGCTTTTGATTAAGCTGCTTTGATAACTTTGGCCGGAACACTCGACATCATTGCTGTCTTCTCAACCAATGTCATTGCTGGCGCAACTTGCTTTGCCTTTGGTGCAGTAGTAAAGCCACTGCGGCGGCGCATTGCACTAGTATTAGTGTGTGCGAACCTGACTGTTGTTGGGCGCATTAATTTACCTAACTGTCAGGCATATCCATTGCCGATGTAATGGCCTGAATCATTATGAGCTAGGCTCCAACAAGATTGAAGAATCACTCTTCTGGCTCTCGCCAATCCAGTTAATGAGTCAGGAATACCGATATGCATGCATATCAAGTGTAAGATTAGCATCCTTGTAATAATTGGTCGATAGTTGAGCAATTGAATTGTTTAGATTTTGTCATTTTGTCGCGATGTTCGAGGCAATTTTTGTTTGATCCCACGATCAGCAGTAGTAGTATGAGATCTCGATGAAGGAGGTGCCTATGTCATTTTTGAAGAAGACACTTGCCAGTTTTGGGATTGGGAGCGCGAAGGTAGACTCAATCTTAAACCAAGACGTGCTATACCCAGGTCAAAGTGTGGATGTGTCGATCCATGTATATGGTGGTGCGACTGAACAAGCGATCGACAACATTGATTTAAAACTCTGTTGCCGCTACATCGCAGAAGCCCCTGATGACCGTGGTGCGCGAGAAGGACACAGCATGCGCCGAGTACCTCAAACTCATGTGCTTGCTAAGTGGAGTCTCCCTTACGCATTTACCATCCATTCCGGCGAAGAGCGTACCTTCGATGTTAAGCTCGATGTGCCTTGGAACACGCCTGTCACCATTGGTGATGCCAAAGTATGGTTAGAAACCGGCTTAGACGTTGCTGCTGCTTTGGATCCGACTGATAAAGACATCCTCACCGTTCGACCTGATCCACTGATGGATGCGGTACTATCTGCATTTGAAGCGCAAGGTTTACGAATTCGCCAGGTGGAATGCGAGGAAGTGAAAGGATTCGATCTACCATTTGTGCAAGAGTTTGAACTGGTGCCAACCGACGGACCTTACCACGGCGTGTGGCGCGAATTAGAATTTGTTGCCCACCGAAGTGAGCAAGAGCTCAAGTTGTGGTTTGAAGTTGACCGCACACGCAAGGGGCAAGGTGGCATGCTCGCGAGCTTACTGGGTAGTGGCAAACTCAAGCGAGAGCTGACCATCCCTGCCACGACTAAGCCAGATCAAGTTGGCGAACTTGTCCTCAATTATCTCGATCAAACTACTGCCGTTCATGAGTCTTAATTTAAGCTTACACGTGTAAGCCTAATGTGCCATACTAGAGCAAATTTCAAACTCTAGTATAGGCGCATTGATGTCCGAACTGCAGAAACCTCAATACAGTCAACGTGAAGAACTGGCCAATACCATCACCCACGGTATAGGGATGATTTTTGGTATTGTTGGCTTGATACTGCTGTTAGTTAAAGCCATAGACCATCAAGCTGACACTTTAACGCTTACCAGTATGGCGATTTATGGTGCGAGTATTATCGTGCTATTTTTGGCCTCGACGCTCTATCATGCGATCCCTCATCCCAAAGCGAAACGTTGGCTAAAAACCTTCGACCATTGTGCTATTTATCTTTTGATAGCAGGCAGCTATACCCCTTTCTTGTTAGTCAGCTTAAGAACACCTCTAGCATTTGGGTTGATGATCGTTATTTGGAGCATTGCGTTGATCGGCATCATCATGAAAGTTGCGTTCGTCTATCGATTTAAAAAGCTTTCTTTGATGACGTATTTGGTGATGGGATGGTTATCGTTGATTGTGATTTATCAATTAGCTATTAACTTGGATGTCGGCGGACTTACACTGCTCGCCGCTGGTGGAATTGTGTATTCACTGGGGGTGATTTTCTACGTTGCGAAGCGTATTCCCTTTAACCATGCGATCTGGCACGGCTTTGTTTTGGCTGGCTGCGTGTGCCATTTCTTTGCGATTTATTACTTTGTTGAGCCTATCTAGCCGATAGGCTCAACAAAGAATATTAAACACGTATTAGCGAGTTTTTACCTCTAGCACTTTGGCAGAAAACTGGTATTGCTGTGATTGCGGTACAGCCAATTTAATGCTCTTACCTTGTTCCGCTTGCTGTGGTCTCAGGTAGGTATCCGCCATGCGCTTGATGGATTGCCAAACCGTCACGTTTTCTTTTGCCAGTTGCTGACCAGACATATCAAACACTTGCACCTCAACTTCCACTTGAATGACAGATTGAGAGCTTTGGTTAGTGATTGATGTAGGCAAAATAAGCTCACCGCTTTGATAGCTTGCTGAACCAATCAATACATCCACACCTGAATCTGATAGCTGCATGGTTGGCTTTTTGGCGTTTACCACCACGGTCGTGCCAACGGTTTTCGTTACCACTGGAATTGTCGCAATCGCAGGAGCTGCGATTGTTTCAACTACGCTTGCTGTTGTTTGTGTCTCCGTCGCTTGCTGCGCCGGTTTTTTCATGACGTATTCCCAGGTAAAGTCATCGTTCAACTTCACTTCTCGACCATCGGCTAAAGTGATGACCTC
Organism: Vibrio sp. 811; assembly: GCF_033339195.1. Lineage (NCBI taxonomy): Bacteria > Pseudomonadati > Pseudomonadota > Gammaproteobacteria > Vibrionales > Vibrionaceae > Vibrio > Vibrio sp. 811. The sequence goes on along the minus strand of NZ_JAWOUB010000016.1, from coordinate 14,626 downwards.
GGCGGCGTATGTGGATGAGGCGGCAAGTAGGGTCGCCAGAGTAATCCATGTTTTCATTGTTATACCTTTTAATTAGAGTCTGCTTAGCGGCGCCAAAACGCAGGAAAGAACAGTACAAGAATAGTCAGAATTTCCAAGCGGCCCATTAACATCCCAAAGCTTAAGAGCCATTTGGCAGTATCGGGCAGAGGCGCGAAGTTGCCTGTCGGGCCAATCACACTGCCCATACCAGGGCCAACATTGGCAACGGCGGTGATTGAGCCAGAAATACTGGTCACAGGGTCGAGGCCAAGAGCACTTAAACAACCCGCGATAAAGATAATGGTGATAAAAAACATCAAGCCAAATGCCACCACTGAGCGAACAATATCATCATTCACCGGTCGCTGGTTATAACGCTGTACAAACACCCCTGAAGGGTGAATCAACTTCATCATTTGTTTGTTTAGCAGCGTCATCGCAATTTGGAAGCGGAAGATTTTGATCCCGCCAGACGTTGATCCTGAGCATGCTCCCGCCATCATTAAGAATGCGAAAAGAGTAGTGGGTAATGCGCCCCATGCGGTGAAGTCTTCTAAGCCAAAGCCAGTTGTGGTGACGACAGAGACAATATTAAACATCGACACTCGCAGGGCATCCAAAATGGTGTACCCATCTCGAATCACTAGCCAAGCTGAAATCACTAAGCTAGAGAATACGAACAGGTACGCAAATCCTCTAACTTGAGCGTCGTTAACCAACACATCAATACGGCGTTTACGTAATGCGGCGATAAAGAGCAAAAACGGCAAACCACCTAAGAACATAAAGGTAGTAGCCACCCAATGTGCGCCATTAGAGAAGTGGTTCATTGACCCATCAGATGTAGAGTATCCACCCGTCGATAGCGTAGTAAAGGCATGGTTGATTGCTTCGAACAGGTTCATGCCGGTGATCAAGTAGCCCAAAATACATAGGCCCGTTAGCATCAAATAAACCGCTACGATGTTTTTGGCGACCGTTTTCGCTCTTGGACTACTTTTATCCGACCAATCTGATGATTCGGTTTGGAATAGCTTCATACCACCGACATTCAGCATAGGTAGCACTGCTACCGCCATTACGATAAAACCAATGCCACCAAGCCACTGTAAAATAGAGCGCCACAACAATATGCTCGGCGCCATGTTGTCTAGGCCACTGAGCACCGTTGAGCCCGTCGTGGTGATACCCGACATCGTTTCGAAGTAGGCGTCGGTGAAGCTGATGTGGTTGATAAACACAAATGGCAAGGCGGCAAACGCACTCGCGATGGTCCAAACCAAACTGGTGATGAGGAACATATCACGTACGCTGAGTTTGAACTTGGCGGTTCGACCTATCGTTAGGCAGATGAAGGCGGCAAGGTGCGTGATCACAACGGCTTGGGCGAAATCGAGGAATCCCCCCGTACCGGTAAAGAAAGCGACCAAAGTCGGCACGTACATAAACAGGGCCAGTTTGGATAAAACTAGCCCGATAACAAACAGTACGGGACGTAAGTTGACCATAGGAAAATCCTAGAGGAAGAATGGACTCGGCTGGAATAGCGCTTCGACGTCTGATACGTATTTTTTGTTGACCAGGAACATCACCACATGGTCATCCTGCTCGATGACCGTACGGTCGTGGGCAATAAGAACTTCTTCGCCACGAACGATAGCACCAATGGTGGTCCCAGGTGGCAGTTTAATGTCTCCAATCGCACGTCCAACCACTTTAGATGTACTTTCATCACCGTGAGCGACGGCTTCAATCGCTTCCGCAGCGCCGCGGCGAAGTGAGGATACGTTTACGATATCAGCGCGACGAACGTGCGTTAGCAAGGCTGAAATAGTGGCTTGCTGAGGTGAGATTGCTACATCAATTACGCCGCCTTGTACTAGGTCTACATAAGCGCCACGTTGGATCAGCACCATCACTTTTTTAGCGCCCATGCGTTTTGCCAACATTGCAGACATGATGTTGGTTTCATCTTCGTTGGTCAGCGCGATGAAGACGTCGACTTGGTCGATGTTCTCTTCCGAGAGAAGCTCTTGGTCTGCCGCATCACCGCAGAACACGATGGTGTTTTCTAGTTGCTCAGAGAGCTTTTCTGCACGCTGGTAGTTACGCTCAATCAGCTTCACGCTGTAAGTTTGCTCTAGGCGTTTTGCCAAGCTTGCGCCGATGTTACCCCCGCCAACAATCATGATGCGGCGGTACGGTTTTTCTAGGCGCTGAAGCTCACTCATCACTGAGCGAATATGATTACTTGCTGCAACGAAGAACACTTCATCGTCGGCTTCAATGATGGTGGTACCTTGTGGGCGAATCGGACGGCCTTGACGGAAAATCGCCGCCACACGGGTATCGATGTGCGGCATGTGCTCACGCAAAGCAGACAGCGCGTTACCCACCAACGGGCCACCATAGTAGGCTTTCACCGCCACTAGGCTGACTTTCTGTTCAGCAAAGCTCACCACTTGCAGCGCGCCTGGGTATTGGATCAGACGTTCGATGTAGCTCGTGACGAGTTCTTCTGGTGCGATAAGGTGATCAACAGGAATGGCGCCAGATTTAAACAGGGCTTCTTTTTCTGCCAAGTATTCTGGAGAGCGAATACGCGCAACGCGGTTTGGGGTATTGAATAGAGTGAACGCGACCTGACAGGCGGCCATGTTGGTTTCATCAGTGTTGGTTACTGCGACGAGCATATCGGCGTCTTGCGCGCCAGCTTCGTGTAGCACGTCTGGATGGCTCGCATGGCCATTGACTACACGTAGGTCGTATTTGTCCTGCAATTCACGCAGTCGGTCGGCATTATTGTCGACGATGGTGATGTCGTTGTTTTCACCCACTAGGTTTTCTGCCAGTGTGCCGCCAACCTGACCTGCACCAAGAATAATGATCTTCATACTCTTTTCTCGTATCTGAAAAAGGCGATTGAAATCGCTTCAATCGCCCTATTTAGCATGCTGTTACGCGTGTGTTTTAGTTAGCACTGCGTAGTAGAAACCATCCATATCTTCTTCGCCTGGTAGAATTTGACGACCAGGCTGGTCGGGATCAGAATCCAGCAGTTGCGCATCCGCGGTACGTGCTAAAAACGCTTTTACTTGCTCCACGTTTTCTTGCGGTGTGATTGAACAAGTCGCGTAAACCATGGTGCCGCCGGGCTTCAGTTGCGTCCACATGGCATCAAAAATTTCACTTTGTAGCTCTGCTAATGCGGCGATGTCGTCTGCACGACGTAGCCATTTGATGTCTGGGTGACGACGAATCACGCCAGTCGCAGAACATGGGGCATCCAGCAAAATGCGATCAAATTGCTCGCCTTGCCACCATTCTTGTGGATTACGCGCATCACCGCAAACCACTTTTGCCTGAAGGTTGAGACGCTTCAGGTTTTCATGCACACGTTTCAAGCGTGTGTCGTCGCAGTCAATCGCGACCACTTCACTGCCTGACGTGCGCTCTAGAATGTGCGCCGTCTTGCCACCTGGCGCTGCACAGCAATCTAAAATCAGTTCGCCGTCTTGTGGTTTTAGATAGTTGATCGAGAGCTGCGCCGCCGCATCTTGGACCGAAACCCAACCTTTTTCAAAACCAGGTAGCTTCATCACGTCACATGGTGCGGCCAATTTTATGGCGTCCATTGCTTCTGTGTGTGGCGTGCTATCAATGTTTTCATTTTTGAGCAGCGCAAGGTATTCATCACGAGTGTGGTGTTGATGGTTCACACGCAGCCACATTGGTGCTTTTTGGTTGTTCGCTTCAACAATGCTTTCCCATTGCTGTGGGTAGGCCTCTTGCAGCAGTTTTAGTAACCAGCTTGGGTGACCGTACTTGCCAGCGTTGTTGCTGACGGCCATTTGGTCGAGTTCTTCTTGGTTGCGCTGGTAGTTACGCAATACCGCGTTAATCAAACCACGCAGACGAGGACCTTTCAGCTCTTTAGTGCCTTCAACCGTTTCACCGACAGCTGCGTGCGCAGGAATGCGCATGAAGCTCAGTTGGTAAATACCAACCAGAATTAGGTGATGGAATACACGTTGTTTGCCTTTTAGCGGCTTATCCATCAATTGGTTTGCGATCATTTCTAGGCGAGGTAGGTAACGTAGCGCACCGTAACAGATCTCTTGTAACAGAGCGTGGTCACGAGGTCGTACCGTTTGTTGAGCCGCTGGAAGAGCGCTTGAAAGTGAGTGGCCCTTGTCGACGACAAGATACAGGACGTTAGCAGCCGCAGCGCGAACATTCATGATGAGTACCTTAAAGTAAAGGAGGGCATCTCTGCCCTCTAAAAGTTCGTATAATCGGGGATAATAACCCCTAGTATGGCTTAAACCAGCAGAGTGCCAACTTCAAACCAAGCCGCACGCGAATTCAGAATATCCTGAACTGACATGGCTTTTTTGCCAGGAACTTGCAGTTGCTCTAGCACCAGTACGCCGTTGCCTGTCGCAACATAAATACCGGTTTTATCTGCTTGTACGATGGTGCCGGCTGGCTTGTCACTGGTTTGCTCTGCCACACGGCTTTGCCATACTTTGATGCTGTTTTCTGCCGCCTCAAAGTGGCTCATTGGCCATGGGTTAAATGCACGAACGCAGCGCTCAATATGCGCCGCATCGTCGTTCCAGTTGATGCGTGCTTCTTCTTTGCTGAGCTTTTTCGCGTAGTTCGCGAGCTCATCGTCTTGCTTCACTGGCACTGCTTTACCCGCAGCAATGTCTGCTAGGCAGTCAATCAGGGCTTCTGGGCCAAGCTCAGCCAATTTTTCGTACATTGAAGCGCTGGTATCTGTCGCTTCGATTGGCAGAGTTGCAATCTTCAGCATAGCACCAGTGTCGAGACCGATGTCCATCTGCATGATGGTCACGCCAGTTTCTGCATCGCCCGCCCAAATAGAGCGTTGGATTGGAGCCGCACCACGCCAACGAGGTAGGATAGAACCATGTACGTTGATACAACCCAGTTTAGGGGTATCAAGAACCGCTTGTGGCAGCAGCATACCGTACGCCACGACAATCATGAGGTCGGCGTTCAGATCTGCAAGTTCTTGTTTCGCTTCGTCGGACTTAAAGCTTTCAGGTTGGTAAACCGGGATATTGTGTTCTAGCGCCAGTTGTTTTACCGGTGGCGCAGCCATTTTTTTGCCACGACCCGCTGGACGATCTGGGTTTGTGTAAACCGCGATGACTTCATGCTCCGAAGACAACAACGCCGCCAAGTGACGGGCGGCGAAATCCGGAGTACCTGCAAAGACAATACGTAAAGACTGACTCAAGGTAGACTTCCTTCTAATTGGGATGGTTCGAGATTAAGCGTTTTGCTGCTTCTCGTTAAAGCGTTTGATTTTTGCTAGCTTGTCCTGAATGCGTTTGCGTTTCAGTGGTGATAGGTAATCCACGAATAGCTTACCTTGTAGGTGATCAAGCTCGTGTTGAACACAAATCGCTAGCAGGTCGTCGGCTTCAAAGGTGAACTCTTTGCCATCACGATCCAGTGCTTTAACGGTAACTTCTGCAGCGCGAGGCACAAGTGCGCGTGCACCTGGTACCGACAGACAGCCTTCTTCGATGCCATCTTCGCCACGCTTTTCCAGAATCTCAGGGTTGATTAGCACCATCGGCTCATCGCGAGTTTCTGAAATATCAATCACTACGATACGTTTGTGGATATCAACCTGCGTTGCAGCAAGGCCAATACCTTCTTCGTCGTACATGGTTTCAATCATGTCATCGACGATTTTTTGAATCTCAGGTGTCACCGCTTCAACAGGCTTTGCGACTGTGCGCAGGCGATCATCCGGGAATGTTAATACTTGTAATACAGACATATTCACTCGAAATATTGAACTGTGCCGAAACAGCACAAACCTTGTTGGCTCAATTCTAGACATTTTATAGCCTAAATGACAGCATCCTTGCACCAATTTCCATTCTGGTTCCTGCTTAATAGACCAAGGACGAGGGTCATGAATCGAATTTTCCGCAACGTTGCCAGTGTTACGTTGCCGTTACTTTTCTCTTTCAACGCTGTAGCAAATGTGGATGCGAACCCACTGACAGTTAAAGATGATGCGCCACAAACGTATGTAGTCGTGAAGGGCGATACGCTATGGGATATTTCGGCCATGTACTTGGATAGCCCGTGGTTGTGGCCTCGTTTATGGCAAGTAAACCCGGAAATCGACAACCCTCATTTAATTTATCCTGGAGACAAGCTGTCTTTGGTGTGGATTAACGGTCAGCCCGTGTTGAGCCTAAAACCGGTTAAGAAGCTGAGCCCGAAAGCTCGCATCACAGAAAAGAAAGCCGTACCAACGGTCGCGGAAGGTTTGGTGATGCCTTACCTCAAATCGGATCGGTTGCTAGATAAAGATTCGTTGAACAGAGCAGCAAAAGTGATGGGTAGCAGCAAAGGCAGTAAGTATCTGACTGCAGAAGATGTGCTGTATATCAATGGCAATCAGACCGCGACAGGTTGGGCTATTTACCGACCAGTAGCTACCTTTTCGCGTGACGATGTGTCCGAAGAGATTACCGCGCTGCGTTTGATTGCCAAAGGCGAGCTCGTTGAAGCTTCGAGTGATTATTCAGGTTTGAAGCTTACATCGCAAATGCAAGAAATCCTACGTAACGATATCGCGTTGCCAAATCAATCGGTTGAGAATACTGACTTCACGACTACGTTCTATCCGCTGCCGTCGCCACAAGGCAGTTCTGCAAAGTTGCTAGGTAATATCGAAGGTATTCGCTTTAGTTCAACTAACCAAGTCGTGGTGATTGATAAAGGCACGTCAGACAATCTCAAGCAAGGCAGTGTGTTTGATTTAAAAGAAGACGCGCACCCAGTTTACAAAGACGGCGATGAGTTCAAGAAAGAGTTTGGCGTGCTTGATAAGAAAATCACTTTGCCTCAAAGCAAAGTTGGTGAGTTGCTGGTCATTCGTCCTTATGAGTACTTTAGCTTGGCACTGATCACTAACAGTACGAAACCCATTAACCAAGATATTTCGGTGGTGTCACCGTTGGCGGACGAATTAACCATCGATGAATCGACGAAATAACGATGATCTCGCTGCCTGGTTAAAACTGAGTTGTTTACCAGGCATTGGCGGCGTCAAAATGAATAAGCTACTGGCAAGAGACACGCCACGTAACATCGTAAACTTCTCTCCTGAACAGCTACAACAACTTGGGTTAACAACTAAGCAAATTCAAGCTTGGGCTTCAACAGATAAAGAAGTCGATGCTTGTTTAAGCTGGCTTGAGGCTTCTACAAACCATCATATCCTGACACTGACTGACCCGCGTTATCCACCTCAACTCAAACAAATCGTTGCACCGCCACCTCTACTTTTTGTTCAAGGAAACCCTACTTGTCTTTCTCAGCCACAAATCGCGATGGTTGGCAGTCGAAATGCGAGTATTGATGGATTACAGCATGCACGTCAGTTTGCTGCAGAGTTTGTTCAGCACGATTTTATTGTCACCAGTGGTCTCGCTTTAGGCATTGATGGTCATGCGCATGATGGTGCGTTGCAAGCGGGTGGTAAGACGATTGCGGTGCTAGGATCTGGCTTAGAAAATATTTATCCGGCACGTCATCGTGGTTTAGCGCAACGTGTTATTGAACATGGGGCTTTGGTGTCTGAGTTTCGGCCTAATGCCAAGCCGCGCCCAGAAAACTTCCCGCGTCGTAATCGTATTATTAGTGGATTATCGCTTGGTGTACTGGTCGTCGAGGCGGCGAAAAAGAGCGGCTCGTTAATTACAGCTCGTTACGCGCTTGAGCAAGGTCGAGAAGTATTTGCGCTGCCAGCGTCAATCAATGCCCCCAATGCCTGCGGTGGAAACCAGTTGATACGTCATGGCGCTTGCCTCGTAGAAAAGACGAAAGATGTCTTAGATGAAATACAGTCCTTGCTTGATTGGTCTATTAATCAGAGTACCGATTTATTTTCTACGTTAAATGATGAAGAAGAATTGCCATTTCCTCAGCTGTTAGCTAACGTAGGAAGTGAAGCTACACCGGTTGATATTCTTGCAAACAGGACCAATATACCTGTCCAAGAAGTCATGATGCAGCTCTTAGAGTTAGAACTCTCTGGGCATGTCGTTGCGGTTTCAGGTGGCTATATTCGAAAGGGGAGGGGCTAGCTATGATGATGGATATACTGATGTATCTATTCGAAACCTACATCCATAGCGATGCAGAGTTACAGGTCGAACAAGACGAGTTGGAAGAAGAGTTGCTTCGTGCAGGCTTCCAACAAAAAGATATCTACAAAGCCCTTGTCTGGTTAGAAGAGCTTGCCGCATTGCAGCAAAGTGACACCTCTTCTGCAATCTCGACTTGCATGGCTTCGTCATCAACTCGTATCTACACAGCGAAAGAGATGCAGCGTTTAGATTTGGAATGCCGAGGATTTCTATTGTTTCTCGAGCAAATCAATGTGTTAACCACAGAAACTCGCGAAATGGTGATTGACCGAGTGATGGGATTAGAAACGAGTGAGTTTGAGCTTGAAGATCTCAAATGGATCATTCTAATGGTGCTGTTCAATGTGCCTGGTAACGAAAACGCTTACACGCTAATGGAAGAGCTGTTGTACACCAAGGAACAAGGGATTCTTCACTAACCATCTGGGCAAGTTCGAGTTTAGCTAGAATAAACGCGAGTTTGTCTTTTTGTGTGTTTTTCACGAAACGGTAAGTATGAGTAGTAAAATCGACAACACCCTTTTCTCTGCCCATGAACACGCTTTGGAGCACGAGCCGTGTCCAAAATGTGGTGGTGAGCTGACTCTCAAGCACGGAAAACATGGCCCATTTCTCGGCTGTAACCATTACCCAAGCTGTGATTACATTAAACCGCTACACAGCAATGATGGGCACATCGTGAAAGAGTTGGGTGTGCCTTGTCCTGAGTGTGGCAATGAGTTGGTACTCCGCCAAGGGCGCTACGGCATGTTTGTCGGTTGTAGTAACTACCCGGCTTGTCATCATATTGAGTCGATTAATCAACCAGAGCCAGAGGCGCAGTCACAAGAGCAACACGCTTGCCCTGAATGTGGCAAAGGACATTTGGTTGAGCGTAAAACCCGATTTGGCAAAACTTTCTACGCGTGTGATAACTACCCTAAATGCAAATTTGCTGTGAACCTTGCTCCGGTCAAGGGGCGATGCGAAGAGTGTGGTTTTACTCTGTTGGTGGAGAAGAAACTTGCCAGTGGTGTGAAATTGCAATGTGCTAATCGTAAGTGTCAGCACACCCAGCAAGGGTAAATACATCAAAGGAATTAAAAAGGGTCGCATCGTGCGACCCTTTTTTGTTTTTTTGCTGCCAAACGTTAGTGTTGAGGCTGTTTAGCGAATGCTTGCACAGCAGGGAAAGCTATTGGGTCTAAGATGTCTGCCAGAGCGCACAGCCTACGGTGCAATTCTCCTGGGTAGTCGCCACACACGTTGATGTGTCCCATCTTGCGACCTGCACGTTTCTCTTTGCCATACCAATGAAGGTGGCAACCATCCATTGATAACAATGCTTCTGGTAGTGTGTCTTCACCAAGAATATTGATCATTGAGGTTTCACGAACTAATTTCGTACTGCCTAATGGTAAGCCGCACACTGCGCGCAGATGGTTTTCAAACTGACACGTTTCTGCACCTTGCTGTGTCCAGTGACCAGAGTTGTGCACGCGTGGAGCAATCTCATTCACTAAAAGTGCCCCATCGACATCAAAGAACTCAAGCGCTAATACGCCAACGTAATCTAGGCTATCTGCGACTGCCGTGAACATTTGCTTTGCTTGTTCCTGTAACCCTGGCGCATCAATCGCAGTAGAAAGACTCAATACACCGTTGGTGTGGACGTTCTCTGCCAGAGGATACACTTCCACACTGCCATCTTTGCTTCGAGCACCAACCAGTGATACTTCGCGGTTAAAAGGAACAAACTCTTCAGCAACAATCGCTTGAGTTGGTGTTGCCGCGATGCACTCTGCCATCTCAGTCCAAATGTCGTCGACTTGAGAAGCTTCTTTTAAGCGCCATTGGCCTTTACCATCGTAACCACCTAATGCACTTTTCAGAACCATTGGCATACCAACGTGTTCAATTGCGCGGTCAAAGTCTTCACGAGTTTCAATGACGTAGTATTTCGCGTTGCGCACGCCAGCATCATCAAGCAGTGCTTTTTCAATACGGCGATCACCACCTGCTTTGATGGCTTGCGTACTTGGTAGAAACTTGCCGCTCGCTTCGCAAACCTTGAGCACGTCATGTGGAATATGCTCGAACTCGGCAGTAATCACATCAACTTGCATAATCGCATTTTCCAAGCCATGGCCAAGTACCTGTTGAGTTAAAGGGTGAACGACATCACCGCTGCTGATATCGTAAGCTGAAATTTGAATATTCAGTGGCGCACCAGCCAGAGACATCATACGAGCCAACTGACCCGCACCAAGAACCAGTACATGCATCTGATTAATCCTCTGCAGGGTTTGGATTTGCGAGAACTGTTTCCGTTTGCTCATTACGGAATGCTTCTACCTTCGCCATGATGTTTTCATCATGAGTACCTAGGATTTGCGCTGCTAGGATACCGGCGTTTGTTGCGCCCGCTTCGCCAATCGCCAATGTACCAACCGCAATTCCCTTTGGCATCTGTACAATAGAAAGCAGTGAATCCATACCTTTCAGTGCACGAGACTGAACGGGAACCCCAAGCACTGGCAAACTAGTAAACGCCGCCGCCATACCTGGTAGGTGGGCTGCACCACCTGCGCCTGCGATGATAACTTTGATGCCGCGTTCTTTTGCGCCACTAGCGTAGTCAGCCAGTAATTGAGGAGTTCGGTGTGCTGACACGACTTTTGTTTCGTAAGGCACGCCAAATTGGTCTAGCATGTCCGCTGCTAGTTTCATGGTTGGCCAATCGGATTTAGAACCCATGATGATACCGACTTTCATCTCAAACTCCTTTAAGCTGCAAAAATTAGGTGAGCTATAAATTTGTACGCATTATACGGGGATTTTTATCTCAAGCAAACGTTTGCGTCTTGTTGTTGGCGCTATTGATACATTTTATAAAAAAATTGCTTTAGTGTCTGAGAATGAATATTTGTACACTTAGTGAAAACAACACAGTCAAACAAATAGGAAGTAATCGGTGGATAACTTTGAACAAGTGCTCAACGCACTCAAGCAAGGCGAAGTGATTGCCTATCCAACAGAAGGGGTTTTTGGTGTCGGATGTGATCCAGATAACCCAGAAGCAATTCAAAAGCTATTAGAGCTCAAGCAGCGTCCGGTAGAAAAAGGGCTGATTCTCATCGCGGCAAGTTATGATCAGCTCTTGCCTTATATTGATGAATCTCAGTTGACTGAAGAACAATTACAGACTGTTCATGCCACTTGGCCAGGCCCATACACCTGGATCATGCCAGCGAGCGATAAAGTATCCAACTGGGTTTCAGGGCAGTTTGATTCAATTGCGGTTCGTGTGACTGATCATCCTTTGGTGCAAAAAATGTGTAATGCATTCGGAAAGCCGTTAACCTCTACCAGCGCGAATCTTTCCGGCTTACCACCGTGTATGACCACGGAAGAAGTCGAAGAGCAGTTGGGTGATAAGCTGGTCGCCATTCTTCGTGGCGAGACCAGCGGTCGTGATAAACCCAGCGAGATTCGTGACGCCAAAACTTCACAAATATTAAGACAGGGTTAACCCTGCTAGCCAGCCATCATTAGGTTTCACGTAATAGGTAATAACGTATGTCAGCGATCGATAAGCACGCCGTAAAGCAGTTCTTGATGTCACTTCAGGACTCCATTTGTCAGCAGTTAGAACAAGAAGATGGAAAGGCCGTCTTTGTCGAAGATGCATGGCAACGTGAAAAAGGAGAGCGTCTGGGTGGCGGTGGTCGCTCACGTGTTTTGCGTGATGGCCTTGTTTTCGAGCAGGGAGGCGTGAACTTCTCGCATGTGGAAGGGAAAGAAATGCCAGCATCTGCGACAGCGCATCGCCCAGAGCTAGCGGGTCGTCGTTTTGAAGCGATGGGTGTTTCTTTGGTTATTCACCCTAAAAACCCTTATGTACCGACTTCACACGCCAATGTCCGCTTCTTTATTGCAGAAAAAGATGGCGAAGACCCAATTTGGTGGTTTGGTGGTGGTTTTGACCTAACACCGTTCTACCCATTTGAAGAAGATTGCCAATCATGGCACGACACTGCAAAACAGCTTTGTGCACCATTTGGTGACGATGTTTACCAAGAGCATAAGGCATGGTGTGACAAATATTTCTTCCTACCACATCGTAATGAAACTCGCGGTGTTGGCGGTTTGTTCTTTGATGATCTAAACCAGTGGGAATTTGATAAGTGTTTTGCTTACATCAAAGCCGTCGGTGAAGGCTATTGCCAGGCTTATTTGCCGATCGTTTCTCGTCGTAAAGAGATCGAGTATGGTGAGCGTGAGCGTGAATTCCAACTATATCGTCGCGGCCGTTACGTAGAGTTCAACTTAGTGTATGACCGTGGCACCTTATTTGGTTTACAAAGTGGTGGGCGTACTGAGTCGATTCTGATGTCAATGCCGCCGCTCGCTCGCTGGGAGTACTGCTACGAGCCAGAAGCGGGATCGCCAGAAGCTGAACTTTACGAGCGATACCTAACGCCACGAGAGTGGTAAGCACGGAATCTCCTTTTCTATATAGATAGATAGTGATAGGGTCATCTGTAATCAGGTGGCCCTGTTTTCTCTATATCTAAGTAAGGAACAAAGGTAAGGAAATGACCCAGCAAATCGATCGCTATGCCGTGTTTGGTAATCCTATCGGACACAGTAAGTCGCCATTCATTCACACCTTGTTTGCTCGTCAAACTAATCAATCTTTGGTGTACACCGCAGAAAGTGCACCTGTTGATGGTTTTATTGACGCGGCGAAGGTGTTTTTTGCTGAAGGTGGCAAGGGGTGTAACATCACTATGCCATTTAAAGAAGATGCTTATCAATTTGCTAGTCGATTGACAGAACGGGCTCAGTTAGCAGGCGCGGTAAATACCCTCAAGAAGTTAGACGATGGTGAAATCATCGGTGACAACACTGATGGTGCAGGTTTAGTGCAAGATCTGCTTCAGCATCAGGTTGTATTGGAAGGCGCGCGAATCCTAATTATTGGCGCTGGTGGTGCAGCTCGTGGTGTTATTAAGCCACTACTTGATCAAAAGCCGACCTCTTTAACCATTACCAACCGTACCTTTAGTAAAGCACAGGAGCTTGCAGAGCTGTTTGTCTCTCACGGTCCTATCCTCGCCAAAGAGATAGCAAGTATTGATGAAGAGTATGATGTCATCATTAACTCCACATCCGCTTCTCTTAGTGGTGAACTGCCGACTATTTCATCCTCCATCTTTGCCGCTAACAGTACAAGCTATGACATGATTTATGGCAAAGGGGTGACGAGCTTTAACTTATGGGCAAAAGAGAATGGTGCCGCTCATGCGTATGACGGTCTTGGAATGTTAGTTGGGCAGGCTGCGGAAAGCTTTATGCTCTGGCGTGGCTTACGTCCTGGTGCCAAACAAATTCTCAGAGAACTAAGAAAGAATCTTGAAGGTCAATAAGCGATGAATCAATCCATCTTATTCCCAGATATTCAATCATGGGATGAAGTATCACAATCGGTAAACTTTTCGGCGCAACAATCAGGCGCACTAATAGAGTGCTTTGTGACGAAACAAAAGTTAGAAAAGCTCAGTGGTTCACTGATTGAAACTGAGCAAGCGGCAATTAAAGTGTTTACTGATTACCGATTCGACCTAGAAGAAATGGCTGAAGAGCTAATAGAAGATGAAGCCTTCAACGAAGAAGGCCATATCATCATCGGTTAACAGGGTTTTAGTTCAAGTCTTTTACTTCATTTAAGTAGTCGTTTTTGTTCTGCACATAGTTGTTGGCAGACTTTTGCAAGAAAGCTCGTTCTTTTTCTGACAGAGGGCGAGCTTGTTTTACTGGGCTTCCAACATATAAGTAGCCACTTTCTAATACTTTCCCAGGTGGCACTAAACTGCCTGCTCCGATCATCACCTCTGACTCAATTACAACAGCATCTAAAACAATAGCTCCCATACCAACCAAAACACGATCGTGGATCTCACAACCGTGCAGCATCACTTTGTGGCCAATCGTAACGTCATTACCAATAATCAATGGGTAGCCGTTTGGGTTTTCGGCGTTCTTATGGGTGACATGCAAAACACTGCCATCTTGAATATTCGTTCGATCACCAATGTGAATGTGGTTTACATCACCTCGCGCTGCTACCAGTGGCCAAATGCTAGAATCATCGCCAATTCGGATATCACCGACTAAAACAGAGGTTGGGTCAACGTAAACACGCTCACCAAGTTCAGGCTTTATACCTTTGTAGCTTCTCATTGAGCTCATCTTTTTTCCTTATTCAGGGCGATTACAGGGTGTATGGAGGTAGAATAGTAGTGAAAACTCGCCTTTTAGAATAAAAAACACCCAAACGATAAAAAAATCAAAAAAAACGAGAAAAAGGGCTTGCCAATGTGATCGCAATCTCTATAATGCCACCTCGCTGA